>NZ_JBHVDX010000027.1:0-66248 GCF_042802555.1 Streptomyces sp. NPDC057474
TCTGCTCTGGCTTGGAACCCCACTGCCGAACCTCCCGGTGCGCGCGCCCGCAGCCGACGCCTTCACCGAGGTACTGCCCACTGACTTCACTGCTGGGTACTGCGAACCGCACCTACGGGTACTGCCACCGCGTCAACCGCGGTCCTGCGCATGGCGGCCCCTGATCACTGCGGGCCACCCGGTCCGGTCGTCAGCCCCGTCGCCGTCCTGCGACAACCCTGGCTTCGGAACTCCACCACCGCACCGTCCTGCGAACTGCAACTGCGTACTGCCGCCCGGCAGTTCGTGTCTGCCAGGCCCTGCTGTCTCTCTGGGCTACGAGAGAAACCATAACCATGCCGCCATCCAATGTCTACTCCCGTCGGTATAGATTTCCGTGCGCTTGAGAGTGAGGTAACCGCCGCAGCTGGCCCATGGCCGGGCAGAGCAGCCCCGAAGCTCAGGTCTGGCGCGCGGAGTGACCCAGGCCGCGCAGCCCGTCGGGCTTCCCGTGACGCCGCCGACTGCGACGCGGCTACCGTCGACTGGTACCAGCCACCGCTGGGCACCTCACGTGTCCGGCCGTAACGCCCCGACTGGCCGGCCGATGACGGGCGCAGCACGAGGGCCCGCGCCCGCCTTGACGATCCCGGCCCGACGACCGAGCAGCAGTTCGTGGAAGCCAGGCACGCCGGTGCCGGTGCCGCAATCCGCAGACTGGCGCTCCTGCTGCCGCGTCAAGCGCCGCGCATGCGCACCCCTGACCTGAACGGCGGCACCGGGGGCTTCGGCCGGCTCATGGTCACCCGCCTCGCCCGCGCCACCGCGGGTCCCTGCGGGCCTCCGGGGCAAGACCATGAGCGCCCGCCTTGCCGATAGCGCCACCGCTGAACCAGCGAGAGGGCCAGTGAATATAATCTGCCTCATGTCGAAGCCTGACGAGCTGCTGGTTGACGTCGCCGCCCTGGTGGAGTCCGTGCAGAGCAATCAGATGTCCCTGACCGTGGTCACCGGTGGTGCTGTCATCACCGGTCGGCTGGCTCCCGAAGCAGTGTGGAGGCAGAGGGTGTCGGATGTGCTTATGGATTCGGACCGCTTGGGCGAGTTCTCCGCCGTCTTCGACGCCCCCGCGAAGAACGGGCCGCCTACGCATCTGCACTTCCATGTCGCCCGTATCCTGCAGGGCACGGTGGGCATCCCGGAGACGGGCGGGATGTACCGTGTTGCGATCGAGGACGTCAGCGCCTGGACCATGGGCGACTTCAGCTATTCCGACCACTGAGCAACCACTGCGGCGGGACCCATCGCCAGCAGTGTGGGCCCGTGCCTGTTTCCTCGGTCAGACGGATCCGGGGGTGCCGAGCATCGCGGAGGTCTTCAACTGTTGGGTGTTCGGCTTACGCAGACGCTTGGCGAGGTTGTCGATCGACACGACGTGGATCATGGCTTCGGAGCCGGCGGCAAGGGTCCCGTAGTCGCGAGCGAGTCGGCGGCGCATCATGATCCAACCGGTACTCCCCTCCACTACCCACCGCCCGACAGGGTCCGCAGGGCCGAGGTCACGGCATCGGCCATCGCTCGGCGCGCCGCGGTGAGGGCCGGCCGGGGGTCGACGGCTGTGGGCGCCGCGGCGAGTGCGTCGCGCACCGCGCCGGTAAAAGCGGCATTCAGTGCCGTGCCGATGTTGACCTTGAGCATGCCGGCCGCCACCGCCTGCCGGAGCTCAAGGTCGGGCACGCCCGTCGAGCCGTGCAGGACCAGCGGCACCGGGACCGCCTTGGCGAGGCGGGCGATGAGGCCGTGGTCCAGCCGGGCGGTGCGCGTGGTCATCGCGTGGGAGCTGCCGACCGCGACGGCCAGTGCGTCGACACCGGTGGCGGACACGAAGTCGCGCGCCTGATCGGGGTCCGTACGTGCCGAGGGTGCGTGCACTCCGTCCTTGCCGCCGATCTCGCCGAGTTCCGCCTCCACCCACAGCCCCTGGGTGTGCGCCCACCGCGCCGCGGCGCGCGTGGCGGCGACGTTCTCGGCGTGCGGCAGCGCGGACGCGTCGAACATGACGGATCCGAAGCCGTAGTCCGCGGCGCGGCGCAGCAGCGCTTCGTCGGTGACGTGGTCGAGGTGCAGGGCCACGGGGACGGCGGCCGCCTCGGCGAGCGCGGCGGTGGCGCGCGCTATCGGGGCGAGCCGGCCGCCGTGGAACCGCACGACGTTCTCGCTGATCTGGCAGATGACCGGGCAGCCCGCGGCTTCCGCCCCGGTGACCACGGCCTCGGCGTGCTCCAGGGTGATCACGTTGAACGCGCCGACGGCCCGTCCGTCGCGCTGTCCGGAGCTCACCACGTCGGCGGTGGGTGTCAGCGGCATGGACGGCCTCCGATCGCGGCGTACGAGAGCCGGGACAGCGGCAAGGACTTGCGGGCAGTGCAGGGTTTTGCTCGTTTCGCGACCATAAAACACCCAATCAAGCGTTGTGGTTTCATGGAGATGCGCACCTTGTGGCGCACACCATCGACAGAGAGTTGTGAGACATGGCGGCACCACAGGCCCGGTGGAGCGCACTGCTGGAGATGCTGACGCGCGACGGGCGGATCGAAGTCGAGGCGGCTGCCGAGGAGTTGGGGGTCTCCGCCGCGACGATCAGGCGCGACCTCGACGAGCTGGCCCGCCAGCAGATGGTCACCCGCACGCACGGCGGAGCCGCGCTCAACGCGATCGCCTACGACCTGCCACTGCGCTACAAGGCCGCGCGCAATGCTCCGGAGAAGGAGCGGATCGCGCACGCTGCCGCAGGACTGGTGAAGGCCGGCGCCGTGGTGGGGCTGAACGGTGGCACCACGACCACCGAGGTGGCGCGAGCCCTGGCCACCCGCGCCGACCTGGGTTCCGGTGGCGCGGAGACGGCGGTCACCGTGGTGACCAACGCGCTGAACATCGCCAACGAGCTGGTCGTGCGGCGCCACGTCAAGCTCGTGGTGACCGGTGGAGTGGCCCGGCCGGCGTCCTATGAGCTGATCGGGCCGCTGGCCACCGAACTGCTCGCGGAGATCGCACTGGACCAGGTCTTCATAGGGGTCGATGCCATCGACGTGGCCAACGGGGCGACCGCCCACCACGAGGGTGAGGCCAGCATCAACCGGGCGCTGGCCCGCCGCGCGCAGCAGGTCGTCGCTGTCGCCGACTCCACCAAGCTGGACCGGCGGGCCTTCGCCCGCATCTGCCCGGTGGAGGACATCGACGTCCTGGTGACCGACAAGGCCGCCTCGGACGAGCTGACCAAGTCGTTCACGGCAGCCGGCGTGGAGGTCATCCGCGCCTGACACCGCAGGCCGCTCCCGTACCGGCCCCGGCCGCGTCGCGCATCCCGGCCTCATCCCCGGACGCCGCCCGCGGTCAGGCCGGAGACCAGGTGACGCTCCACGAAGACGAACAGCACCACCACGGGCACGATCGCGACGAGCGAAGTGGCGAACAGGTACTGCCACTGCTCGTGGTATGAGGTGACGAAGCCGGGAATCGCCCTGGTCAGGGTCATCCGGTTGCCGGACGAGGTGATGGTGAGCGCCACGACGTACTCGTTCCACGCACTGATGAAGGTGTAGACGAGCGCGGTCACCACACCGGGCATCGCGAGCGGAAGTACGACACGGGTGAGGGCGCCGAACCGGCCGGTGCCGTCGAGCCAGGCCGCCTCCTCCAGCTCCCGGGGGATGCCGGCGAAGTACGCGTTGCGGATCCACACGCAGAACGGCAGGTTGAACGCCGCGTTCACCAGGATGAGTCCCTCGGCGGTGTCGGTCAGGTCGAGGGTGACCATCTCCCGGTAGATGCCGACCAGCAGCGCGGTCGGCGCGAACATCTGCGTGACGAGTACGAGCAACAGGAAGGCGCCGCGCCCGCGGAAGCGGTGCCGGGCGGTGTAGTACGCGGCGGGCAGCCCGACGGCCAGGGCGAGCAGCGTCGCCGCCCCGGCGACGTACAGCGAGAACAGCAGCGCGTCCGCGACGCGCGGGTCGGTGAGCGACCAGGTGCCGTTTCACGGAGTACCTCTCCGCACGCATGGCGTGCTTCGTCAAGCGCGTGCTCGCTTGATTGCGCGCTCGCTTGCTTGTTTATGCTCGATTCATAGTGCTATCAATCATCGAACGACATGATGCTCAATGAAACGCGCACGGCGTCAAGGGCCGCCGCATCACGTATCGGTCACGCCGTGCGCCCGAGAGGGGAGACTCCCGATGAGTCGGACCGAGATCGAGATCGCCACCCAACCCGACCTCTGGCGGCAGGCGCTGGCACTGGCCCGGCAGCCCGACGGCCCCGTCTCCGCCTCGCTGCCCCGGCCCGGCGAACGGGTGGCCGTCGTCGGCTGCGGCACGTCCTGGTTCATCGCCCAGGCGTACGCGGCGCTGCGGGAGTCGGGCGGCCACGGCGAGACCGACGCCTTCCCCGCCTCCGAGATGCCGGTCGGGCGTACCTACGACGGGGTGGTCGCGCTGACCCGGTCCGGCACCACGACCGAGGTGTTGGAGCTGCTCCGCCGACTGCGTGGGCGCACCCCCACGACAGCGGTGACCGCGGCACCCCGGTCACCGGTGACGGGGCTGGCGGACGCCGTCGTCCTGCTCGACTTCGCCGACGAGATTTCGGTCGTCCAGACCCGGTTCGCCAGCACGGAACTGGTGCTTCTCCGGGCGCATTTGGGCGAGGACCTCGGTCGTCTCCCGCAGCAGGGGCACTCGGCGCTGGACGAACCGCTGCCGGCCGGGGTGCTCGAGGCCGAGCAGTTCACCTTCCTGGGGCAGGGCTGGGGATACGGGATCGCCCAGGAGGCGGCGCTGAAGATGCGCGAGGCGGCGGGCGCCTGGGCGGAGGCCTATCCGGTGATGGAGTACCGGCACGGCCCGATCAGCGTCACCGGACCCGGCCGTGTGGCGTGGTGGTTCGGAGACCCGGCAGCCCTGCCGTCCGGTCTCGCCGACGAGATCGCCCGCACCGGTGGGCAGTTGGTGGCACTCGGCCGGGACCCTTTGTCCGACCTCGTCGTGGTGCAACGGCTGGCCGCCACCCTCGCCTCGGCACGCGGCCTCGACCCGGACAATCCGCGCCATCTGACCCGTTCCGTGATCCTGGCCTGAGGAAATTTACCCGTCCGTTACGAACGGTTTCCGGGCCCGTCGAGGCCTGTCAGCGGGACCCGGGACCGACCGCCACCAGGTACAAGAGCTGCTCCACGAGAACCCCCCTGCCCCTCAAGAGGCCGAGTGTCCCGCCTGTTGACAGGTGGCGGCTACCGCAAGAACATGAGCGAAATCGCTTGAATCTTGCATCTGCACGCAGAATCAAGCAGCCCGCATGCCAGCGGCACCCCGCATCGCAGCTCCTGAGTCACCGTCACCGTCCTGTCCGACAGGAGGACACGAGTGCACGCCCGACTGAGCAGTCCCGGCGGCCTGTTACTCGCTGCCGCCCTGACCGGCGCCATGCTGATGGCGCCCGTCACCGGCTCTGCCGCGGCAATGGCCGCCGCCCGTCCCACCACCGCCACCGGCGGGCCGAAGGTGGCCCGCACCGCGCAAGCCGTCACGGTCTCCGTGCCGGCCACCTTCGGCGCCCCCGGCTACACCCTCGACGTGGCCACCGACGAACTCGCCCTGACCACACGCCGCGCCAGCGAGACCGTGCTCGCCACCGCCTCCGGCGACACCGGCGCCCTGCGCTTCACCGCGGCCGACGGCACATGGCAGCACGCGACCGGCGTCACCGACTGGACGTGGAAGGACGGCGTCCTGACCGTCACCGCCGACAGCACCCTCGACGGCGCCACGGTGGAGGCCCGGATCACCCCGGGCGCCGACCGCTACCAGCTCGACTGGGACGTCCACGGCGGCGCACCGAAGCAGCTGGGCCTCGCCTACGACCTGTCATCGGCGGGCCACTGGTACGGCCACGGCGAGGCGGAGACCCCGCAGGGCGGTCCCGGCGTCAACCAGCCCTGGCCGCTCGACGCCGGCGAGGTCGACCACGAAACCTTCGGCCCGGCGTCGTACAACATGATCGACCCGTTCTGGTACACCTCCAGGTCGACCGGTCTGCGCGTCGACACCGGGGACGTCATGGACGTGGCACTCAACAAGGGCAAGGACGGACTCGGCACCTTCACCGTCGAGTCGCCCGACACCTACAAGGCCACCGTGTTCGTCGAGTCGACCCCGCTGGACGTCTACCGCGACTACATCGGCATCGTCGGCAAGCCGGCCAAGTCCGATGCCCCGTACGAGCAGTACGCCAAGCCGCTGTGGAATTCCTGGGCGCAGTTCTACACCAAGGTCGACCAGAAGAAACTGCTCGACTACGCCACCGACCTCCACGACAACGGTCTGGACGGGCACACCATCCAGCTCGACGACAAGTGGGAGTCGAACTACGGCAATCTGACCTGGGATCCCCAGACCTTCCCCGATCCCAAGGGCCTCTCAAAGAAGATCCACGACTTGGGCTTCGACTTCGGCATCTGGGTCACCCTGTGGATCAACCTGGACTCCGACAACTACCAGTACGCGGTCGACCACGGCTATCTGCTCAAGGACGCCAAGGACACCAGCAAGCCGTGCGAGGTGACCTGGTGGAACGGCCAGGCCGGGATCATCGACCTGGCCAACCCCGACGCCAAGGCCTGGTACGAGGGCAACCTCAAGACCCTGATGGACACGTACGACATCGACGGGCTGAAGTTCGACACCCGCTTCTTCGACGAGAAGTGCGCGCCGCGCGAGGGTCACCAGGCCACGGACTACCAGAAGCTCGGCACGCAGCTCGCCGATGAGTTCGACCTCCAGGGCGCGGGCATCCGGGTGCACTGGAACCAGACGGCCCACGAGGCGGGCTTCGTCACCCGCCAGGTCGACAAGGGCACCGGCTGGGACTCCCTGCGCGCCTCCGCCACCCAGAACCTCGCCATCTCCACCATCGGCTACCCGTTCGTCGAGTCCGACATGATCGGCGGCTCCGGCGGCCAGCCGGCACCATCGAAGGACGTGCTGGTGCGGTGGGCGCAATCCGCCTCCCTGATGCCGCTGATGTACGCCTCGACCTCCCCGGTGGACACCAACGACACCACCACCGGGCAGAAGGTCGACTACGACCAGGAGACGGTCGACCTCTACCGGGAGGCGATCGAGACCCACGAGAAGCTCGCCCCCTACATCTGGGACCAGGTGCAGAGCACCCTGAAGACCGGCGATCCGATCATGCGGCCGCTGTTCTTCGACTTCCCGAAGGACGAAGCGAGTTACACGGTCACCGACGAGTGGATGCTCGGCCCGGCCGTGCTGGCCGCGCCCAAGCTGAGCACCGGCGCCACCCGCTCCGTCCATCTGCCCCCGGGCACGTGGTACGACGTGAACCAGGGCACCGTGATCCGCGGCCCCAAGACCCTCAAGGGGTACGCGGCGCCGCTCGGCGTCACCCCGGCCTTCGTCGACCTCAAGGCCAAGGGCGCCGCCAAGGCCGTCAAGGCGCTCAAGCGCGACGACGCTCCGGCCGCCTCCGTCCTGATCACCCCGGAGGCCCCGTCCACCGACTCCGGTACGCCGTTCGAGGTGACCACCGAGGTGACCAACTGGGGCACCCGGACCCTCAAGAACGCCAAGGCGGCACTGGACCTGCCCGAGGGATGGACGGCCAAGGCGACCGGCCCGACCACCGCCAAGTCCCTCAAGAACGGAGCCACACTCACCACCACCTGGATGGTGACCCCGGTCGACGACGCCCGATGGGGTGGCCACGACCTCACCGGCACCGCCGCCTACACAGGACACAGCGGCTCGCAGAAGGTGTCCGACACCGTGCAGGCGCAGGTGAAGGCCGCCCCGGGCAGCGTGCAGGAGCCGTACCTGACGGCCGACACGACCTCCGGGAGCGCGCAATACGCCCAGGGCGGCGATCAGTTCGCCATCTGGGCGGGCGGCCAGGACCTGTCCGGCTGGAAGGACGAGAAGGGCGTCATCTACCGCGACGACGCGGCCGGTGAGAAGGCCACCGTGCAGGCCCGGTTGGTCTCCCAGGACAGCGTCTCACCGGTCGGCAAGGCCGGCGTCGCTTTCGCCAACGACCTGACCGCGCCGGAAAAGGGTGGTTACGCGGTGCTGGTCATGACCGATCAGTACGGCCTGGAGTTCATGACCGACAGCGACGGGGACGGGAAGCTCGACACCTGGGCCGGGGGTGGCTCCACCTACCACCCCGCGTATCTCAGGCTGACCCGGGACGGCGCCACCTACACCGCGTACGCCAGTAAGGACGGCGAGACCTGGTCGCAGGTCGGCACCGCCCAGGTGCCGTCGGCCAGCGGCACCGGCGACGCCGGGATGGTCGCCAGCGCGGCCAACGTCAACTATCCCGGCGAGAACATCGAAGCCGTCTTCAGCGGATTCTCCGTCACCTCCTGACACCACAGGCGCCACTGATTCCCGGCCGGCGCCACTGGCAACACCCCCGTTCCCCGGCATGCCTCCCACCCCGTGGGGGCCTGCCGGGGACCACTCCCCGCACGTCCGTGAGAGAGGGAACCCATCCCCATGGCACGTACGTCCTCAGCTGTCGCCGGCTTCGTCGCGGGCGTGGTCGTGGCCGCCGGCACCACCGCGATCGCCGTCACCGGTACGACGACCACCGGCACCGACCTCAACTCCAAGGCCACCACCACCTGGCTGACCGTCAAGGTCGCCGACGCCATGGGCACCAGGGACACCCTCACCTGGGTTCCCACCGGCTCCTTCGCCGGCTCCGCGGAGGAGCGGGTCCCGCGCTACCCGATGACCGCCATCCAGGGCAAGGACACCAAGGAGCTGAGGCTCTCCGCCGTGCGCAACGAGCAGGTCTCGGCGCAGTTGGCGATCGCCTCCGGCCACCAACTCGACGACGTCAAGGCCGTGGTCGGTGACCTCGCCGGGCCCGGCGGCGCGAAGCTGTCCGGTGCCGACACCCAGGTCCGGTTCGTCAAGTACGTGCCCGTGCAGCGCTCCAAGAGCGAGGTCGACTGGTCCGCCACCATCGACCAGGTCAGCTCCGCCAAGGAGGTGTCCGGCGACCGTAACCCCGACGTGGTCGGCGACGCGCTCGAGGAGCGGGACTCCGTGGACGTGCCCGCGTACGCGGCGCAGCCCCTGTGGTTCACCTTCCGCATCCCGGAGAAAGCCAGGCCCGGCACCTACACAGGCACGGTCAAGGTCAACGCCGACGGCCGTACCCAGGCCAGCTATCCGCTGACGATCGAGGTCGCGGACGCGAGCGTGCCCGACCCGAAGGACTACGACTTCTTCCTCGACGTGTGGGCCCAGCCGGAGACGATCGCCAAGAACCACAGCGTCAAGCTCTGGTCCGACCAGCACTGGAAGCTGATCGAGAAGTACAACCGCGACCTGGTTTCGCGCGGCCAGAAGGTCATCAACACCACCATCGTCGACAACCCGTGGCACCACCAGTGGTCGCTCGGCACCCGCCAGGCGCAGACCGCCACGCCGTACACCAGCATGGTGGGCTGGAAGTGGAACGGAAAGACGTTCTCCTTCGACTTCGGCCGCTGGGACAAGTACGTCCAGACCGCCGGACGCGCCGGTCTCGGTCCCGGCATCGGCGCCTTCTCCATGCTGGCGTTCCAGGACCAGGAGCACCTCACCTACACCGACACCACCACCGGCAGAACCGTCTACGAGAACGTCGATCTGGGCGGCGACCGCTGGCGGGAGGCGTGGGGAGCGTTCCTTCCCGCCTTCGAGAGGCACCTGCAAGCGAAAGGCTGGCTGGAGGACACCTGGCTGTCCTTCGACGAGCGGCCCATCGACACCATGACGGTCGTCAAGAACTTCGTCCACGAGGTCGCGCCGGCCTTCGACGACCGTATCTCCGTGGCCGGTTCGATCAGCACCGAGGGCGTCGCCTCCAACCTGTCCGTCGACTGGGGCGGCATCGACGCGATGACGAAGGAGAAGGCGGCGGAGCGGCGCAAGGCCGGCAAGATCACGACCTTCTACGTGTACGGCGCGCCGGCCCACCCCAACACGCTGTCGTTCTCACCCGCCGTCGAGTCGCGGATGCTGCCGTGGATCTCCGCCCAGCGGCATCTGGACGGTTTCCTGCGCTGGTCGTACAACAGCTGGACCAGCGACCCCTTCAAGCAGCCGGTGCACATCTTCACCCAGGGCGACGAGTACCTGGTCTACCCGGGCAAGGACGGCCCGATGTCCAGCATCCGCTGGGAGCAGCTGAAGGAGGGCATCGAGGACTACGAACTCATCGCGCAGCTGCGGAAGAAGGACGGCGGCGCCGACAGCGGCGCACTGACCGGGGCCCTCACCACGGCGACGCGGAACCTCGACGGCCGGACGAAGGACGTGGGCGACATCGAGACCGCGCGGGCGGCAGTCGTGAAGGAGCTGACGTCATGAAAGTCAAGTGGAGTTCTCTGCTGCTCGCCGGAGTACTTACTGCCATGCCCCTGACCAGCGTTGGTATCGCGGACCAGGCCCAGGCGGGGCAACAGGCTCAGGCCCCGCACACCGTCACCTACGACCAGTACTCCGTACAGGTCGACGGCAAGCCCCTGTACCTCTGGGGCGCCGAGTTCCACTACTTCCGGCTGCCCAGCCCCGACGCGTGGCGCGACGTCCTGCAGAAAATCAAGGCGGGCGGATTCAACGCGGTCTCGCTCTACTTCGACTGGGGCTACCACTCCCCCAAGCCGGGCTCGTACGACTTCACCGGCATCCGCGATGTGGAGCGGCTGCTCGACGAGGCCGAGCGCGTGGGCCTGTATGTGATCGCCCGCCCGGGCCCGTACATCAACGCGGAGGTCTCCGGCGGCGGTATGCCCGCGTGGCGGAAGACGCAGGCCGGCGTGAACCGCACCTCCGAGCCGGAGTACACGAAGGCGGCCCGGGAGTGGATGAGCCGGATCAACCCGATCATTGCTCGCCACCAACTCACGCGTGGCACAGGGTCGGTGATTCTCTATCAGGTCGAGAACGAGTACCAGGGCGGCCGGCAGGACGCCGACTACATGCAGACCCTCATCGACTGGGCGCGTGCGGACGGCATCGACGTCCCGACCTTCGTCAACGACGGCGGCGCCAACCGGAACTGGGTCAGCGGCAAGGGCGCCCCGGACATCTACGGCTTCGACGCCTACCCACAGGGCTTCGACTGCAAGGACCCCGACACCTGGAAGAACCTGCCCGACTATTCGTACGTCAACGAGTGGAAGCCCGAGTCCCCGCTGATCATCCCGGAGGCACAGGGCGGCGCCTTCGACCCCTGGGGCGGCACCGGATACCAGGACTGCGCGAAGCTCACCGGCACCGACTTCACCCGGGTGTTCAGCAAGATGAACATCGCCGCCGGGGTGAGCGGCCAGTCCTTCTACATGACCTACGGCGGCACCAACTGGGGCTGGCTCGCCGACCCCAACGCGGTCTACACGTCGTACGACTACGGCGCCCCGATCAACGAGTCCCGCCAACTGACCGACAAATACCAGGAGTTCAAGCGACTCGGATACATGGTCAACTCCGTCACCTCGCTGGCGCGCACCGACAAGGCCGAGGCCCCCGCCCCGTCCGACGACGCCCTGCGCATCGACCGGCGCGTCAATCCCGACGACGGTACCCAGTTCTTCACCGTCCGCCACGCCGACACCAGGGTGAAGGACAAGGACGAGACCACCCTGTCGCTGAAGGGCCCGGACGGCGACTACCCACGCGTACCGCAGCAGGGAACGATCACCGTCGACGGCCGGGACGCCAAACTTCTCGTAGCCGGCTACGACTTGAGCGAGAGCCAGCGGCTCGTCTACTCCACCTCGGAGATCATGACGCACGCCCGGATCGGCGACCGGGACGTGGCGCTGCTGTACGGGCGTGAGGGCGAGGCCGGCGAGACCGTGCTGCGGTACGCCGAGCGGCCCGAGGTCACCGTCCTCGACGGCGATGTCACCACCACCTGGGACGCCGAACGCGGCGACCTGCGTCTGAACTACCCGCACAAGGGCCTGGCCCGCGTGCTGGTGAACGGCCTGGAGCTGCTGATCGCCGACACCGTCGAGACCGCCCAGTGGTGGCGCCAGGACACCGCCGCGGGCCCGGTTCTCGTACGCGGCCCGTCCCTCGTCCGTACAGCCGAACTTGCGAGCAGCACCCTGCGATTGACCGGTGACTCCACCAAGGCCGCGAAGATCGAGGTCATCGCGGACGCCAGAAAGGTGACCTGGAACGGCCGCAAGGTCGCCGTCACCCAGGCCCCGCGCCCGGTCGAGCTGCCCGCGCTGACGACATGGAAGTACAAGGAGGAGGCGCCGGAATCCGACCCGGGCTTCGACGACTCCGTCTGGACCGACGCCGGCCACCTCACCGCCCACAACCCGGAGCTGGCAGGGTCGCTACCCGTGCTGGCGATGGACGAGTACGGCTATCACCACGGCAACGTCTGGTACCGCGGCCGGTTCAGGACGACCGGCCGAGCGACCGCGCTCGCACTGGACGCCAACACCGGCCCGACAGGCCGGTACGCGGTCTGGCTCAACGGCCGCTACCTCGGCAGCTCCGGCGACGGCGCGCACGCCTTCGACATCCCGGCGGACACGCTGAAGGCCGACGGGTCCGGCGGGGACAACGTCCTGTCCGTCCTCGTGGAGAACGCGGGCCACAACGAGGAATGGGGCCACGACTACTCCAAGGAGCCGCGCGGTCTGCTCGGCGCCGAGGTGATCGGCGGCGCCTCCACCCTCACCTGGAAGATCCAGGGCAACCGGGGTGGCGAGAACCCGGTCGACACCGCCCGGGGCCCGTACAACAACGGCGGGCTGTACGGGGAACGGGCCGGCTGGTCGCTGCCGGGCTACCCCGACGGCGGCTGGAAGAGCACCACGCTCTCTCGGCAGAGCGGAACGACCGGGCCCGGAGTGCGCTGGTACCGCGCCTCCGCCCGGCTCGACCTGCCACAGGGCCAGGACAACGCGATCGCACTCGATCTCGCCGAAGCAGAAACAGAAGCAGAAGCAGAAGCAGACGGAGGCAACACCGGATACCGCGCCCAGATCTTCGTCAACGGCTGGCTGATCGGCCGCTACCTGCCGGACACCGGACCCCAGACACGGTTCGTCATCCCCAAGGGCATCCTGCGGGAGCAGGGCAACAACACCGTCGCCCTGGCCGTGTGGTCCACCGAGGCCGGTGCGGGCCCGGGTTCGGTGCAACTCGTCGACCTCGGCGCCTCGGCGGGCGGGATCAAGGTCGGTACGGTGGCCGCTCCCTCGTACGACGCCACGACCTACGCCATGCCGGCCGCGGGCGCTCACGTCACGATCGATGCCGACCCGTTCCTGGGCACCGGCACCGCCGCCAAGGTCCCCGTCACCCTCGGCGTGCCGAAGGACGCGCCAACCGCGCGGAACGTCGAGCTGGCGTTGAAGGTCCCGAACGGCTGGACCGCGACCACCGACGACACCACCCGTTTCGCCCGGGTCCGGCCGGGCGACACGGTGACCGCCGACTACACCGTCACCCCACCCGGCGACCCGATCCACTACGCCGTCCTGTCCGCGACCGCCAAGCTCACCCAGCCCGGTCGTCCGGGCACCGTGACCGGTGTACGGGCCGTGCAGGTGCCGCCGCCGGGGCTGACCGCCGACTCCTACGTCAGCGACCTGACCCTGGTCAAGGCGGTCAACGGCTGGGGGCCGGTGGAGAAGGACACCTCCAACGGGGAGTCGGCGGCCGGCGACGGACGCCCCCTGAGCATCGGCGGCACCCGCTACGACAAGGGCCTCGGCGTGCACGCCAACAGCCGGATCCGGGTCTATCTCGGCGGCGGCTGTACGCGCTTCACCGCCACCGCCGGGCTGGACGACGAGGTCGGTGACAGCGGCAGCGTCTCCTTCCAGGTGATCGCCGACGGCCGCTCCCTCACAGCGACCCCGGTGGTGCGGGGCTCCGACGGTGGCACCGGCATCGACGTGGACGTGACCGACGCCCGCTGGCTCGACCTGCTGGTCGACGGGGACGGCGATGTCTCCACGGACCACGCCGACTGGGCCGACGCCAGGCTGACCTGCTCGGGAGGGACTTCGTGAACCTCGCGCGAGTTCGACAACCGCGTACCGCACTGGCTGCGGCGTTGGCCGCCGTACTGCTCGCAGTCCTGACGACGGCGGTACCCGCCCACGCCACGGCCACGGCCCCGGCCGAGGCCGCAGCCGCAGCCGCAGCCGCAGCCGCAGCCGCCAAATCCACGCCGCACACGGTCAGTTACGACAAGTACTCCGTCAAGGTCGACGGCGAGCGGCTCTTCGTCTGGTCCGGCGAGTTCCACTACTGGCGGCTCCCCAGCCCCGGCCTGTGGCGCGACGTGCTCCAGAAGATCAAGGCAAGTGGCATGAACACCGTCTCGATCTACTTCGACTGGGGCTTCCACTCCCCCGCGAAGGGCCGTTACGACTTCACCGGCATTCGTGACGTCGACAAGCTCCTCGACATGGCCGAGGAGGCCGGGCTCTATGTCATCGCCCGGCCGGGACCGTACATCAACGCCGAGACGGACGGCGGCGGCTTCCCCGGCTGGCTGATGACGCAGAAGGGACGGGCCCGCTCCACCGACCCCGAATACCTGGACGCCGCCCGCGAGTGGCTCAAGGAGATCGACAGGATCCTGGCCCGCCGCCAGGTCACCGACGGCACCGGACCGGTGCTGCTCTACCAGGTCGAGAACGAGCTGTACGACCCCGAAGGCCGCGACTACATCGTCGAACTCTCCAAGCAGGTACGGGCCGACGGCATCACCGTGCCCCTGGTGGGCAACGAGCCGATGCCGCAGTACGCGGGCGGCGAGGGCCTGGCCTTCGTCGGGGAGCTGGACCAGTACAACTCCTTCTGCAAGGGCGAGTGGTGGCTGCCCACCCTCGAACGGCAACAGGACGACGCCCCGCTGGCGATCTTCGAGGCGGGCACCGGCTGGTTCCAGACCTGGGGCGACACCGGCTACGAGAAGTGCCCGGAGAAGATGGGCCCCGCCTACCAGAAGATCGTCAACAAGCACGAGGTCATGCAGGGCACGACCATCGAGAACCTGTACATGACCTACGGCGGCACCAACTGGGGCTGGCTCGCCGACCCGCGCCAGGTCTACACCTCGTACGACTACGGGGCGCCGATCAGCGAGCCCCGCCAGACCGGCGCCGACTACGACGAGATGAAGCGGCAGGGCCTCTTCTACACCACCACGGGACCGCTCACCGCCACCGATCCGGCCGACGCCCCCGCCTCGTCCAACGACGCCGTGCACATCGAGGCCCGCGCCAACCCGGACACCGACACCCAGTTCCTCTACCTCCGGCACGGCGATCCGATGGCCGCCGCCGACGCCACCACCACCTTCGACTGGAGAACCCCGGACGGCTCGTATCCGGTCACCGCACGGCTGAACGGCAAGACCGGCAAGATCCTCGTCGCCGGTCACGACCTCGGCGGCGGCCGGCGGCTCGTCTACTCCACCAGCGAGCTGCTGACCAGCGCGCAGACCGGTGACCGCACACAAGCCGTGCTGTACGGCGGCGAAGGCGACCCCGGGCAGACGATGCTTCGCTACTCCGCCGAGCCCGAGGTCACCGTGCTGGACGGCAAGGCGGACGCGACCTGGGACGCCGAGCGCGGCAACCTGAAGCTGGACTACACCCACTCCGGTCTCACCCGAGTCCTCGTCCAGGGCGGCGGCCACCCCGATCTGCTGCTGCTCATCGGCACGGACGCCGAGGCCGCCGGCTTCTGGCGGCAGGACACGGCAGCCGGTCCGGTCCTGGAACGCGGCACGGAACTTGTCCGCGCGGCGTCCGTCACCGGTCGTGGGACGACGCTCGTGCTCACCGGCGATGCGAAGAGGGCGGGTCCGTTGGAGGTCTTCGCCCCGCCCGGAGTACGGAACGTCACCTGGAACGGCGTGGGGGCTCCGTGGTCGCACTCGGCGACTCCATCACCGACGGGGCCGCCTCCACCTCGGACGCCGACCGGCGCTGGCCCGACTACCTCGCCGCCCGCCTGTCCGGCTGCACCACACCTGCCGGGGTCCTCAACGAGGGCATCAGCGGAAACCGCATCACGACCGGGACCGACGGCAACCCCTCGGCACTGGAGCGGCTGGAGCGCGATGTGCTGTCCCAGCCGGACGCCCGGACGGTGATCCTCTTCGAAGGCGTCAACGACCTCAGCTGGGGCGGCGCCAGCGGCGACCAGGTGATCGCCGGCATGAAGGAGATCGCGCGGCGGGCCCACGCGCGCGGGCTGCGGGTGATCGGCGCGACCGTGGTTCCGTACCGGGGCTGGGGCGACTACTGGACCGAGGCCAAGGAGGCCGACCGGCAGAAGGTCAACACCTTCGTGCGCTCCGGCGGCGTCTTCGACGGCTACGCCGACTTCGACAAGGCCGTACGGGATCCGGACGACCCCACCCGCTACGCCGCCGCGTTCGACTCCGGTGACCATCTGCACCCCAACGACACCGGGATGAAGGCGTTCGCCGACGCGGTCGACCTCTCCGGCCTCGGGCCCGCCCGCGACTGCCCCTCGGCCCGCGTACGGCTCACTCCGTACCGCCCGAGCCTCCCGACGGATCGTGCCACGGAGATCACCGCGACCGTCACCAACACCGGCACCAAGGCGGTCACCCGGATCACCACCGGGCTGCACCTGCCGGACGGCTGGACCGCCGAAGCAGAAGCGAAGACGGGATCCGATTCCCTTGCCCCCGGTGGGAGTTACGCCGTCACCTGGCGCGTCACCCCGCCCACCGACGCGGCATGGGGGCTGTATGACATCGGCGTACGCACCTCCTTCCGGCAGGGCGGCCTGACGCGCCACGACACCGACAGCGTGACCGCCGACGTCACCCCCGTCCCGTCCGCGGTCCGGCCCCCGTACCGGACGTTCGCCACCACCGACGATGCCCGATACGCCCAGAACGACGGCCAGTTCGCGATCTGGGCAGGCGGTCAGGACCTGGCCGGCTGGAAGGACGAGAAGGCCGCCATCCATGTGCCGGACGCCGTCCCCGCCTCGGGCAGCCTCACCGCCCGCCTCGTCGGCCAGACCGGCAGCGGGCCCTCCGCCAAGGCCGGGATCGCCGTCGCGAACGACCTGACCACCCCGGAGAGCGGCGGCTACGCGGTGCTGACCATGTCGAAGAGCTACGGCGTGGAATTCATGACCGACAGCGACGGCGACGGCCGGCTCGACACCTGGGCGGGCGGCGGCTCCTCGTACCACCCGGCCTGGCTCAGACTCACCCGCGACGGCACCGCCTACACCGCGTACACCAGTACCGACGGCACCGCCTGGCAGCGGATCGGGACCGCGACCGTGCCGTCCACCGACGACGCGGGCGGCCTCGACGCCGGGATGGTCGCGAGCGCCGTCAACCTCGACCACCCCGGCCAGAGCACCACAGCCGTCTTCGACTCCTTCTCGACCACCGACTGAGAGGCCTCCCGTGAACGTCAGCCGTAGACGCTTCCTGACCACGGCCACTGCTCTCGGCTCAGCAGTGCTCCTGGCCCCACCCGGTGCCGCCCACGCGATCAGCGGCGGCATCCCCGACTACCAGCCCACGAGGGAATCCCTCGGCACCCACCCCGTACCTCGCTGGTACAAGGACGCCAAGTTCGGCATTTTCATCCACTGGGGGGTCTACTCGGTCCCCGCCGGCTCCGCCCGGCAGATGGCCGCCGAGTGGTACCTCTGGTACCAGAGCTTCAATACCGAACCCACCCACAAGTACCACCGTGACACCTACGGCCAGGACTTCCTCTATGACGACTTCATCCCGCAGTTCACGGCCGAGAACTACGACCCGGACGCCTGGGTGCGGCTGTTCGAGCAGGCGGGTGCCGAGTACTTCGCGCTGACCAGCAAGCACCACGACGGATTCGCCCTGTGGCCCAGCAAGGTGACGGACCGGCACGCCGGTAACTACGGGCCGAAGCGCGACCTGGTCGGCGAGCTGATGACGGCCGCCCGCAGGCGCGGCACCGTGCGGCCCGGCCTGTACTACTCGCTCGGCGAGTTCTTCAACCCGTCGATCGGCCGACCGATGAAGAACTTCTACACCGGTGAAGAGGTCCCGATGACCGGTTACAGGCCGGTCGACGACTACATCGGCGACTACGAGCTGAAGCAGCTGTACGAGATCATCGACCGCTACGACCCGGAACTGCTGTGGGCGGACGGCCAGTGGTTCCGGCCGACCGGCGAACCGCCGTGGCGCAGCGAGGAGCCCCTCTCCCACTACTACAACAAGGCCAAGAACCGCAGCCGCCCCAAGGGTGTCGTGGTCAACGACCGCTTCGACACGCACTTCGACTTCGCCACCTACGAACAGCGCACCAATCCCACCATGGATCCCCAGAAGTGGGAGTGCTGCATCACGATGGGCTACTCCTGGGGCTACAACAGGTTCGAGGTCGAGGAGGACTACAAGACCTCGGACTTCCTCGTCCACCTGCTCGCCGACGTCACCAGCAAGAACGGCAACCTGCTGCTGAACATCGGGCCGAAGCCGGACGGCACCATCCCGGACGTCATGCAGCAGCGGCTGCGGGACATCGGCGCCTGGCTGAAGGTCAACGGGCCCGCGATCTACGGCTCGACGCCCTGGGTACGGGCCGAGGAAGACGGCAGCCCGCTCGGCATCCGGTACACCGTCACCCCGGGCAAGTTCAACATCATCGTGCTGGGCGCCCCCAGCGGCACCCTCTCCGTGCCTGCCGACATCCCCCTCTCGGCGACCTCGCGGATCCGGCTGCTCGGCCACAACGGGCCGCTGAAATGGACCCGTTCCGACGGCAAGGTCCACATCAGCGTCCCCAAGACGCTGCCCAGCGAACTCGCCAACACCTTCACCGTCGACTGGGAGCGAGGGTGAACAACGTGAGCACCCGTACGGACACCCTCGGCCCCACCCTCACGGTCACCACCGAACCCGCCGAACCGGCGGGCGGTGACGCCGTGACCGCCACCGCGGTCCTCGTCAACGACTGCCCGTTCCCGCTGCGCGGCGCCGTCCTGTACCTGGTGGGCCCGGGCGCGACGACCGCCGCACGCGCCATCCCGCTCGGTGATCTGCGCCGCGGCGCGAAGGTCACCCGCAGTTGGCGCACGTCGATGCCGGCCGACGTCGCCGGGGACGTCGCGTTCACCGCGCACGTCCTCTTCGACGTGGACGGACACAGCGCCGACTGCGCGCGGGCCGCGAAGACCGTCAGCGTGCCCTACGAACCGAACGGGGTGCGCGACCCGTACAAGACGTTCACCACCACCGACGACGCCCAATTCGGCCAGTACGGCAGCCAGTTGGTGATCTGGGCCGGCGGCGGTGACCTGTCCGGCGGCCGTGACGAGAAGGGCGGCATCCTCCTACCCGGCTCCGCCGCCGCATCGAGTGTGCTGCAGGTCAAGACGGTCGGCCTCACCGGGAGCGACAACCCCACCGCCAAGTACGGGATCGCCGTCGCGAACGACCTGACCGCGCCGGAGAAGGGCGGCTACGCCGTGCTCACCATGTCGAAGTCGTACGGCATGGAGTTCATGACCGACAGCGACGGCGACGGACACCTCGACACCTGGGCCGGCGGCGGCGCTTCCACCCACCCCGCCTGGCTGCGCCTGGTCCGCTCCGGCACCACCTACACCGCGTACTCCACCACAACCGGCCTCGCCTGGAACGAGATCGCGAGCGTGACCGTGCCCTCCGCGAACGGCGCCCTGGACGCCGGCGTCGTGGCGAGCGCCGTGAACCTCAACTACCCCGGCACGACGGTTCGAGCCGTGTTCGACCACTTCACCGTGGAGGAGTCTTGACCGCCTACCGCTCCGTGAACGCCCACCGCCCCGAGGAGGACTTCCTCCCGCCGCCCGTCTCGCTCACCGTCACCCCGCCCGCACCCGAGCCCGGCAAGCCCGTGACCTTGACGGCCACCCTCACCAACACCACCCGGATCGCGCTGCGCGGGACCGTGCTCCATCTCGCCGTGGACGGCACCGGGGAACGGGACAGCCTGGGCAGCCTCGCGCCCGGACGGTCGGTGACCCGCACCTGGCGGACCCGGCTCGCCGACGACGCCGAGGGCCGGATCGTGTTCACCGCGCACGCCCTCTTCGACGTGCACCGCCACGGCTCCGACTGCACCCGCGCCAGTTCTTCCGTCCTACTGCCGTACCGCTCACTGCCCGGAGCCTTCGACAACGCGGGGATCGCCTCCGACGACGCCCTCACCGTCGCCAACATCGACGGCTCGAACTCCAGTCTGTCCGCCGAGGCGCTGGCGTCGGTGGGGCTGACTCCGGGGGCCGCGGTCACGTACGGCGGGGTGCCCTTCACCTGGCCGGACACTCGGCCCGGGAGCAAGGACAACGTCGTCTCCTCCGGTCAGACCGTGCTGCTGTCCGGCTCCGGTTCCCGGCTCGCCTTCCTCGGCACCAGCACCTGGGGCGAGGGCAGGGGCGACGGCAAGGTCGTCTACGCGGACGGCACCGAGCAGGCGTTCTCGGTCGCCGTCCCCGACTGGTACGGGGCGAGCGCCTCCGCCGCGGTGGTGGTGCCCTACCGCCACATCACCACCGGCCGGGACGACACCCCCGTCAGCCTGTTCACCTTCGGCGTCGATCTGGCGGCCGGCAAGGAGCTGCGCTCCCTGGTCCTGCCCAAGGTCAGCGACGGCCTCCAGTCGGGCGTCCCCGCCCTGCACCTCTTCGCCATGACGATCACGACGATCAACTGAGCTCTGCCGGAAGGACGGTCATGAACGACAACCGAGGCGACCTCGACATCATCGGCATCACAGGTGTCACCCGCAGACGTGTCCTCACGGGTGCGGTCGCGCTGGGCGGCGGGGCGCTGCTGTCCCGCCCGCAGGGCGCGTACGCGGCCGGTGGCGCCCCGTTCGACACCGCTCCCGCCGCAGCGGCGCTGAGGCGTCTGCTTCCCGGCCACCACCGGCAGGTCACTCTGCGGGCCGTCGACGACGACTCCGACCGCTTCCGGGTCACCGGCCGGGCCGGGCACATCACGGTGGAGGGCACCAGCCCCGCCGTGCTGCTCACAGGCCTGCACACCTACTTACGGCGGACCGCGCACGCCTCCGTCTCCTGGACCGGCGAGCAGCTGAACCTGCCGCGCACCCTGCCCGCGCCCGCCGAGGAGATCACGGGAACGGCCGACGTGCCGCACCGCTTCGCCTTCAACGACACCAACGAGGGCTACACGGGCGCCTACCGCGGGTGGGACGCCTGGCAGCACGAGCTGGACGTGCTGGCCGCGCACGGAGTCAACCGGGTCCTCGTCTACATCGGCGGCGACGCGGTGTATTACGACACCTTCCGCCGCTTCGGCTACTCCGACGCCGCTCTGCGCGCCTGGATCCCGGCCCCCGCCCACCAGCCCTGGTGGCTGCTGCAGAACATGTCGGGCTTCGGCGGGCCGGTCTCCCGGCAGCTCATCGAGAGACGTGCCGCGCTCGCCGAGAAGATCGTCGACCGGATACGCGACCTGGGCATGACGCCGGTCCTGCCGGGCTACTACGGCAGCGTCCCGGACGACTTCCCCGCCAAGCACGGCGAGGACGCGGCGGTGGTCGCACAGGGCAGCTGGGGCGCGTTCAAACGCCCCGACTGGCTCGACCCGCGTACCACGGCATTCGACGATGTGGCAGCCTCCTTCTACCGGGCCCAGACGGAGCGGTTCGGCGAGAGCACGATGTACAAGATGGACCTGCTGCACGAGGGCGGCAACCCCGGTGACGTGCCCGTGCGCGAGGCCGCGCGGGCCGTCGAGGCGGCGCTGCAGAAGGCCCATCCGGGGGCCTTCTGGGCAATCCTCGGCTGGCAGACCAACCCGTCCAAAGCGCTGCTCGACGGCGTCGACAAGAGCCGGATGCTGATCGTGGACGGCCTGTCCGACCGCTACACCACCGTCACCGACCGGGAGAGCGACTGGGACGGCACCCCGTACGCCTTCGGCAGCATCTGGAACTTCGGCGGCCACACCCCGATGGGCGCCAACGCCCCGGACTGGGTGGAGCAGTACCCCAAGTGGCGTGACAGGGAAGGCAGTTCGCTCGCGGGTATCGCGGCGATGCCGGAGGCCGCCGACAACAACGCACCCGCCCTCGCCCTCCTCACCGACCTGGCCTGGACGCCCGGCGTCATCGACCTGGACGACTGGTTCGCGGCGTACGCCCTCTCCCGCTACGGCGGACCCGACCGGCACGCCGCCGCGGCCTGGAAGACGATCCGCGACACCGCGTACGACATGTCCCGCGCGGACTCCTGGAGCGAGGCACCCGACGGCCTGTTCGGCGCCCGTCCGAGCCTGACGGCGAACAAGGCCGCCGCCTGGGGCCCCGAGAAGGACCGCTACGACACCACGGTCTTCGACGCCGCACTCACCGAACTCCTCGCCGTGCGAGCGGAGTTGAGGAACAGCACGGCCTACCGCTACGACGTCGTCGACGTGGCCCGGCAGGTCCTGTCCAACCGCAGCCGGGTCCTGCTGCC
Organism: Streptomyces sp. NPDC057474; assembly: GCF_042802555.1. Classification (NCBI taxonomy): domain Bacteria; kingdom Bacillati; phylum Actinomycetota; class Actinomycetes; order Kitasatosporales; family Streptomycetaceae; genus Streptomyces; species Streptomyces sp. NPDC057474. Next base: position 22,566 of record NZ_JBHVDX010000027.1, read on the forward strand.
GCAGATCAAGGCCGCGTACGAGGCCGGGGAGAAGGCCCTGTTCGGCAAGTTGACCAGGGCCTGGCTGGACTGGATGGACCTCCTCGACGACCTGCTGGCGTCCTCCGGCCCGCACCTGCTCGGGCGGTGGCTTGCCGACGCACGCTCCTGGGGCGCCGACCGGGCTGAGAAGGACCGCCTGGAGTACGACGTCCGTTCTCTCCTCACCACCTGGGGCGAACGCGCCAGCAGCGACGAGGGCCTGCACGACTACGCGAACCGGGAGTGGTCCGGGCTGGTCGGCGGCCTGTACCGCACCCGTTGGAAGACGTACTTCGACGCACTCGCCACGGGTCTCGCCACGGGTCTCGCCACGGGAAAGGACGCGGCGACGATCGACTGGTTCGCCCTGGAGGACCGCTGGGCGCACGCGCACGAGACGCACCCGACCCAGCCCCACGGCTCCCCGTACGCCCTGGCCCGCTGCGTACGCGACCTGCTCGCCGCCACTCCCCACCAGGCGGCCCTCACCGCGGGGGCCGACCGAGGAGCGGTGGCCGAGGGCACGCCCGCGACGGTGAGGGTCACCTTCACCAACAGGAACGGGTTCGCGGCGGTACGCGGCGTGACCCTCTCCGTCACCGCCCCCGAAGGCATGTCGGTGAGGCCGCTCGATCCGGTGCGCGCGGCGTCGGTGGCGTCCGGCGAGGCGTTCACTGCTCGCTTCGAGGTCTCTCTAACGGGTGAGCCGACAAACCTGGTCGGCCAGGTCATCGCGGCGGGGGCGTACGCGGGCGGCGGAAAGGCCGTCGCGCCGGTACGGCTGGTGGCCGCGGCCGGGGTCGGCGACCCGTACCGCACGGTCTCCTACAACGACGCCGTGTTCGGCCAGGCCGGCGACGAGATCGCCGTCGAGGGCGCCGGGGCCGACCTGTGGGGCGCCACCAACGAGTTCGGAGCGGTGTACCGGGCGGGCGCGTACAGCGACGCAGCCATGGCCGAGGTCACGGTCACGTCCCAGGACGCGACCGGGGGCTGGGCACGGGCGGGCCTAGTCGTCCGCAACGACCTGGGCACTCAGGGGAGCGTGGGCTATGTGAACCTGGCGGTCACACCGTCCAACGGCTGCGCGCTGAGCTGGGACGCCGACAGCGACGGCCACTTCGACTCGATCGCGCTGTCGGGCTCCTTCACCGCGCCGGTGCGGCTGCGGCTGACCAGGTCCGGCGCCTCGTACACCGGGGAGGTCAGCACGGACGGCGTCACCTGGACGACGGTGGGCACGGCCATGCCGGCAGGTGCGGGCGCCGCACAGGACGTCGGAGTCTTCATGACCGCGGCCAACGGCTGGAACGGCGCGCGGGGCATCGCCACGTTCGACGGATTCACGGTGGCCTGATCCCCGTGCCCGCGACGCCCGCGGTCAGCTCGCCCAGGCGCAAGCTCGGCCAGGAGACGACAGCCCGGCCCTGCCGGACGACACCGGCCTCGGCGTGGCCGTCCACAGCTCGCCGCCTGGGACTGCGGCGGACGGAAGGTTCGCGTCCGGCGGCATGGTGTCCTGGAGACCGGCGGCATGGTGTCTTGGAGGGGTGCCCCTCTAGGCCCGGACGGCGGACCGGGCCGACCAGGGCCGGATCGGGTCGGAGATCGGCCGACCTGTCGGCGATCCGCTGCTGGCCGACGGCTCACCATGGCCCGGGCTCCGGGGGGCACAGCACCCGGGAAGACCCCGGCCTGTCATGTGCGGTGCTACGGCCAGGGTCCCGGGCTTGGGGGCCGTTCTGTGGGTTCTGTGGGTTCTGTCGGTCCGTTCGGTTCGGCCCGTTCGGTGACAGGCCGGAAAGGCCTGGCGGAACGATGGGGGCTCACTCCGGCCCCCTATGGGTGCGGCGCCGGAGGCGGAGCCGCCCGCGTCCGCCGTCGCGGTGGTCGCGGCGGCGGCCGGTGCCGGTCGTCCGCGCCCGGCCGCGGGCCTTCGGCGGAGCCGACGGAGTGGGTCCTGCGACAGGCATCCCGGAGTGGCCGTAGTGGAAAACGGCGATGCGGTCGCTGTGCTGTGAGTTGAGCAGGTGGATGAGGAGCACCCCGAAGGCGATCACCGCGATGATCACGATCACAGTCACGAACGTCTCCACGTTCCTCACCTTCCCCTCGGCTGATGCGGCATCGCGGCGGTCACGGTCGGGATCCGCGGACGTACGACCGGATCGCGGGCCTCGTGTCCTCCTTCGGAGTCCCAGACCGCTTCCACGGCCCGGTCGGCCTCGTGCACCGTCCTCAGGCGCCCCGCCTCCTCCATCAACCGGCTCGCGGTCGATGTGCCCAGAGGGTCGCACGCGGCGGCCATCAGCCAGGCGGCCGAGACGGCAGGTGTCTGCGGCGGGACCACCAGGAGGTTCCAGCGGCCCGTGCGGTACGAGAGCAGCAGCAGTTCGTGCGGGTCCTGCTCGGGCAAGAACCAGCCCACCTTCACCACGTGCCCGGCGACGGCCACGTGGCGCGGAACGACCGGCCAGTGGACGGGATTCACCGTGACCCGGGTGATCCGCCCCCACAGCGGGTCCAGTACGGCGGTCAGGGTGGGGAGTTGCGCCCCGAGATCACGGGAGCGGGGCCACCATGCGCCGTCCAGCCGGGCCGGTGCCGGACCGACGGGAGCCAGCGTCAGGCGGAGAGAGGGCGAGGAGGACCGGTCATCGGCTTCGGCTGTCGGCGGGAGGGGAATGGTCGCGGTCATCACGCGAACCCTGCCCCGGGCCGGCCACGACCGGCCCGGCATATTCAATCGCCGAAAACGACACAAGCCTGGAAGCCGGTGCGCGAAGTGTCCTCGGTAACTCGAGCGTACTCCTCGGACAGGCCCGATGGACCGTCCCGCCAACAGAGGAACGGTGTCATGCCCCTCCTGGAACCGTCGTCCCTGGGGCAACAATCAAGGCATTTGAGCCAGGCACACGAGCCCCAAAGGGCTCTCGCCTCCCTCCTTCCCCGGTAGTTTCGACACCACGGCCGACCCGGCGCCGGCGATGATCCGGCCCGAGGACCGCCACGGGTGACCGGCGACGCTTCCCGCGCTACTCACTGCGGGCCCGCGGGTCTTCCGTGGCGCTCGCTCGGGTCCGTTCGCTGGGGTCCGTTCGCTCGGTGCCGGTGTCGATGAGGATCTGTTCGGCCCGCCTCCCGCTGCCGGCGCGGACTGCCTCGGCCATGGCGGCTCGCGCGGCGTCGGGTGTCGCGTGCGGCGGGATCACGAGGAGGGAGAAGAGATCCTGCTCGCCCCGGGTGATGAGGACGGTGTCGTCGCCGACCGGGAAGGAATCGATGCGGACGACGCGGTCGTCGATGGTCATCCGCGTCGGCAGCTCTTTCCAGGCGCCGGTGTCCAGGCCGACACGTGTGATGGGGCCGAGGTACTCGGTCAGTGCGGTGATCAGGCTGGGGAGTTCGGCGGCGATGTCGCGGGAACGAGGCCACCACACCCCGTCGAGCACGCTCTGCCGGTCATGTGTCGTCTCCAGTCGTACGACAGCCGTCCCGGGCCGCACGTATGGGTGGACGGCGTCCGGCAAGATCCTGGTCACACGCGGGGAGTCGGAGTCGACCATCGCACTCGCCTGCCTGCCGGAAATGAGGAGACCGAGTGGGTTCCTCGTTCTCACGGTACTCCCCGGCCGACAGCGGCAGGGAAGCCCGCCGGTCACCCGCGGGGGCTCGGGGCTGCCGCAGTAGAGTGAGAGATCCGGCCCGTCTCATACGGGGACATCGAACTCCGAGGTCGCGATGCAGTCCATGGAAACACCCTCGGACGGGCACGCCGAGGTCCGCGTCGTCGCCGCCTCGCCCGAGGTCGCCCGTCGGATCGCGGAGGTTCTCCGCCGTTGCTTCGACGCCACCGAGCAGCGCAGCTATCCCGCGGGCCCCGACGGTGGAACTCGCCTCGACCTCACCGTGGACACCACCCACGCGGCAGAACCCGCCCGGTCGTGGCTGGAGACCAGCCGATCCGCGGAGGACAGCCGATCCGCGGAGAACGGCCGGTCCGCGGAGAACGGCCGACGGCGGAAGTGAGACGGCGTCCGGGAACGGTCCGCCCGGCCCCTTCGGGGAGTAGCGTGAACCCACCGGGAGCACTTCGCACACCGACTTCGATGCCGGTGTCGTTCCGGGTGAGCGACGGCACTGGACGGCTGCCTTTGCGCGGGCGTCCAGAGACGGGTTTGCGCGATGTCCGCGACCACCTCTCATCTCCCTCTACGGCCTGTTCCCCTCAGAGCCCCGTCCGCGCGCCTCTCGCTGAAATCCGAGGGACCTTTCGCAGGGCCCGCCGAGTTGGACGGCGCCTGGTGGCCCCGTTCACGTGACCTGCCGAGCGAGCTCTCCGCCCTGGCGGACATGCTGGATCCGCTGTGGGGACGGATCACCCGTATCGCGGTCAACCCCCGCCACTGGCCGATCCTCCCGCGCAGGATCTTCGTCAACGGCCATGTGGTGAAGGCCGGTTGGTTCACCTCGGAGCTGGATCCGCACGTGATCCTGCTGCTGTCCTACACCGCGGGGCCCTGGGGCCTCCTCGTGATTCCCCCGGAGACCGGCGCCCCCTCGGCCGCCCGGCTGATGGACGCCGCGAGTGCGGACACCGGCCCGCCGATGACCGCGACCGCGCTCATGACGGCGGAACGGGCCCGCACCGGAAGCCCGAAGGCCGGAAAGGACGGGAGCGGCAGTGCTCTTTCGTCGCACGGCCGCGATCAGTGGCGCGCCGTGGGAATGTGACCGCCCATGGTCATTGCCCTGGCCGACAGTGGGCTGCTGGTCCCGACCGTGGCGGCCATGCGCCTGGTCCGCCGGTTCGACGCACCGCGCGCGGAAAGCTCACTGCTGGGTTTATCGAGCTACTGGTCGAAACCCAGGCTCCGCAGCAGGCTGCCCACGAATCGCCCCGCAGCACCCCCCAGGGAGGCTGCCAGGTTCTGCGTGAAATTGCTCAGCCAGGACCGAAACGACGCATCGCCGGATCGGCGTATTTCCAGCAGATCCTCCGCCTGACGCCGGAGTGCTTCAAGGAGCATCGCAGCGACGCGAATGATCTCCTCGAGTGCCGATTTCACCTCGGAGGACTCAAATTGGCGCCCGCAGGCGCAGTAAAAGTTGGTTTTCCATACGCTCCAGATCACCTGGCATCCCGTGCAGCGCACCATGGACGTGTCCGGGGCGACGTCCAGGTCCCCGCCGACGGAACACTTCCGGTGGCGACTGGTGGACCAGGACCGGTTGCAGTCAGGACACTCGGGAAAAGGAAATTCCACCCAGGCCATCACAGCCCCTACTCCGGCCCGAGACGCTTGACCTTGCGGGCTCTTTCCTTCTCTCTTTTATACGCGTTGCGAAAGCTTTCCTTCGCGTTGAGTGCGATGGTTCTGACGTCTTCGAGAAAGGCCTCGACCTTGGCCAGCGATATTCCTAGGGACTCGGCCACTCGGCGTGCCGCCGAGTCCAGCCACTGTCGGAAGGAGACGTCGGAAAGGCGGACAATGTCGGTGAGGTTTTCGTCATTCTCCTTCAGAGTCGCTCTCAGGCGTTCCATGATGTCATCGAAGCTCCCGACGTCACCCGGCTCCGCGGTCACGAGACACCGCCCCCGCCCGTGCGCTTGATGAAATCGAGCAGTCGTGTACGGCTGGCGGTCACGCCCCGCAGTTCGGCCTCGGACAGTCCCTCGATCACCTTTTCCAGTCGTGTGAGGTCGCCGCTGTCCTGTCGGCCCGGCGCGGACCCGGCGGGCACGGCGTGCAGGTCCGAGAGGGCGCTGGTCGGCGGTTGTTCCGGAGGCGGTTGCCTGACTTCGGCCAGGATGCTGGCCTTTGCCGCCTTGAGCAGCTTGCGGTCCACGAGCTGCGTGAAGTCCGCCAGGTGCATCCGCTGCTCCAGTACCCACCGGCGCTCCTCGGGTACCGCGTGCATCATCTCCCTGAACAGCCCCGTGAGGTTGAAGCGCATCAGGGCGGAGTACGAGACCGCCTTGCCTTTCCAACCGGGTATCGCTGCCCGGATCTTGTCGGAGAAGTCGGCTTCCCGCTCGCGCAATGCCTCGTACTGGGCTGCAGACGGCAGATTGGCCCGGGGATTCCAGTCTCGGGGATGCATCTCATCGGCTTTGTTCAGACCGAAGACCAGCCGGTTGATCAAACCGGCGTGGTTGCCGAAAAGGTCGGCCAGTGCGTACTGGATGAGCTGGACCATGCGATCGTCTACCGCGTGAACCCAGACGATCGCGTCGGCCAGTGGCAGCACTCGAAGGTACAGATCCCGATACGCCTTGTAATTGCTCAGGTCGTCACCTAGACCCGGCATGTCGACGACGATCAGTTCCCCTTGGCTCGCCTGGAGCGGCACGGGGATTGCATAGGCGTGGTCGGTGGTGGCCCGCGTGTGGCCGATCTTCTGTCCGGCGTTGAATAGAGCGTTGATGGTGGTCGACTTCCCGACGCCGGTCTCACCGATCAGTACGAGGGTGGGAGGCGGTTCGTTCTCGTGCGCCTCCGATACGCCCCGGGCGATCCTTTCGCGGTCCTCCCTGGACAAATCGCTGGATCGTTCGACGGCTTGCTTCAGTTGCCGTATGAAGTCGTGCGCAATGCTCGCCACTCATGCCCCCCCTGTGCGGTTTCGGCCATCCTGCCACCCCTCCCCGGGGATTCGCAGGAAAACTCCGATTCTTGCGAAAATCACTGCTCAAGAAGCGAGAGCTACGGTTTATCCATGATCCATCCCGGTGCGGCCAGTGAACCGAAAGAGCGTTCGGCAATTACTCTTCAAAGCCCGCGGGCCGGACGCCGATTGGTCCTACACGCAGAAGCCGAGGGCATGGCTGGTGGTGGTCATGCGTGCGACGCCGAATCCGGTCCGTCCCCGAAGGAAAAGTGGCAGCCACGCCTGGAAGAGACGCCCTTTGTCAGAGAGACGCCGGGACCTGCGGGGTCACGACAGTTCCTCCCGGAGCCGCCGAAAGTCCTCCGCTATCGCGTCATCCTCACTGCGCCGGGACAGATCCCGGATCCTCAGCTCCTCGTGGTCCAGGGCTACCTCGTACTCGGCGTCGGCCCGGGCCTCAGCGTCTTGCACATGCTCGGTCAGGGGCCCCCATACCGTGCTGCCCATGATATGGAGCCGGTCGGCAAGGCCGGCCAGCGCATGCTTGGTCTCGGCGGCGCGGAAATGCCGTTCGAGGGAGTCCAGGGTTCGTTGCAGATCTGCGCGTGATTCCTGCAGGAGAGCCTCAAAGGACCGACACACCCGAATGACATCTTCCGCTTCCTCCACCCCGACCTTCCACGCCGCCATGTCCATGCGCAGACGCCGGGCTTTACGCAAGGCGTCACGAACCCCCTGCGGCAGGTCGGCCACGTCCCCGCTCGTTCTGGCAAAGGGCGCCACGAGGTGCAACAGTTCCCGCTCGGACGCCGACGCGCCGGCGATGCGCCTGCTGAGGCGGTTACGCTCGAAGGTGGCCTCTACGAGACTCCCCTTCAGCTCACGGTCCATTTCGTCCAGTTGAGCGATCACCCCCTGCGCCTGCGACGCGCTGTCTGGATCCCCATGGCTCACTGCCTGGACGAAATGCACCAGACGCTCGACAACCCCCAACACCTCACTCACACGCGCCGGGAGATCTCGCTGCTCCTCCGTCATCCACCTCGCCCCTCAGAACTGCTGGTTGTCGTCCTGGGAAATCTGGCGTATCGCATCGGCCAACGCGTGCAGATCCTGTTCCACCACCATCACACCGCGGCCGTTCGCACGGTGCTCCACTACGGCGACACCCAGACTGTGATGCAAAGAGGCTGCCGCTGAACAGATCAGGTCCAGTTGTCTGGTCTGTGCTTCGATTCGCCCCCGGATCACCGGGTCCACCTTCTTCCACTCGTGTCCGAAGAGCCGTACGAGCGAGACTTGTTTGACCGCTATCGCGCTGAGCTCCACGATTGCGGCCTCTACCGTGGCCCGCACTCGGTCCGTGATGTCCTTGTGCACACCCGCCGCCTCCGCCACACCGGCGCCGTCGGTCAGTGCGGCCAGCCATTGGGCGGTGTGAAGCAACGGAGTGCGCACCGGCCAGGCGGGCAGATGCCCGACGACTTCGTGCACCCTCTGTGGGTCGCCCTGCCGCGTCGTCCGCGCAAGTTCGGTACCGACCTGAGCGGGATCGCTGAGCTGTGCCACCCGAGCGGCTTCCGACTCGGCTGCCTCCCTGTCCCGCTTCTTCTTCTGGGCATCGCTGACGATCGCCCAGATACAGAAGACGACGAAGCCGAAGACCAGCAATTCCACGGACACCCCCGAAATCCCGGACCGGCGCGGCGGCCCCCGTCATCGTGGCATCGAGAAGCATTGCGCACCACGCGTGTTCGCCACCTCGTCGCGTGAATGCGCCCGTGCGCCCTCCCCACGCGCCCTGCCGCGATGGGACGCTCGGTCGATGCACACCAGTCGCCATTGCTCGATGGACAGCGGTGCGTGGACGGATCTCATCAGCAACGCAACAATGCTCACCACAGAGGAGCGGGACGACCCTCGGCCCTGGCTGGGCGAACTGCCCGGCGGGGCCCGCCATGTGGCGGCCTACGTCCACGAGTCGACTCACCACTGGTGCTTCAACTCCATCGTGGGCAACGCCCTTTTCGCCCTTGCGGCCCGGGCGGAAAGCAATGCTCAGGCGTACCTGCTGCGCCGCGCCGCCACACCGGAGCGGGATCAATCCCCGGAACTCGACGCAGTAGGAGAGGCGTTGGGCGCGGTGGTCGAGGAACAGGGAGGGCTGGGATGCAACGGTGCCCCGCTGACAGACGAGGAGAGGGATGTCGACCCCTGGCTGGTCCTCGACGACGTCGTACGGCTCCAAGTCACCGTCCGGCTACTGAGGCCGCTCGCCGAGGGGCTGGCCCTCTTCGCGGAGCACGACGCTGTTCCCCGGGTGAACAGTCGGGTCGGCAGCCACCTCGCCAAGGATCTGGCCTTCTACTTCGAGGGCGTGACCGGACTGATCTCCGGGAACGTAGTCATCGAGCCGTTCGCCACGCTCGCGGCAGCTGGCGGTGTCCTTCGTGACAGCAGGCTCAGTGCGGACGGGCTGGCGTCCAAGGCCAGTCTCCTGGCACAACCGCTGAGTTCGGGTGCTCAGGGATATCTACCCGGCTATCTCACGATCAAGAGCATCTGGTGGCAGCTGAGCAGACAGGACGCCCGGCTCGCCACCGAGACCGATCTCGTGCTCACCTATCTGCGCAGCTACTTCTATGAGGACCCCGGCCTCGTGGCCCTGCTACTCGCACCGCCCGAACCCGATCCGGTCGTGAGCGCCAACCGTATCGCGGACCACCTGGCGCGCAGGCTCGCCGACATCGAGCGGGTGACCGCTGACGACGTGACGGCGTTCGAGGACTCGGTCCTGCAGTATGTGCAGAGCGGGACACGGCTGCCGACCAAGGGCATCCTCGCCGACGCCGGCCGCGACCGTGCGATCCCACTCTTCATCGCGACCGTGCGCGCCTTGGACGAGGGCCCACGGCGAGAGCTGCTGGGGGAGAGCATCACGCGCGCCACGCAGCGTCTGCTGCTGCGTGTCTGGGACCGAAGGTCCCACCTCACCGTCTCCTCCGTTCCAGTGACCCTGCGCGTCCTCGGGTGGGGCGTGGGCGCAGAGGTCGTGTGGCGGGAGGAACTCCTGTTCCACGCGGATGCCTCTGACCTGACGCCGCACGCCGCACCCGGCACGTACGAGGCGCGCTTGGAGGTCATCCTCACCACAGCCATGGCGGGTCAGGATCTGATGTGCCGGGGCGCGTTCGTCACCGCCCAGGGCCGTCTGCTCTCCTGCACCATGAACCGGCATGCGTCCGACGAGCTACGCCAGAAGATGCTCGATCTCCATCAGGAACGTGAGGCACTCGTGGACGCCGGGAAGCGGCTTTCGGCCTTCACAGACGCCGTGGTCGACCACACCGCAGGATTGAGTGCGCTGTTGAGCCACATCATGCGACACACCGTCGCGGTCACAGACTCCCTGTACCGCGAAACGGCCCTATGGCCGGCCCGTGACTCGGCAGTGCGGGAGGGCTGCGCGCGGCTGATGGCGGAGGAAGGCCTGTTCCCCCTGCTCGGCTCGCCCAGACTACTCACCTCGCTGGCCCTCCTCGGCCTCTCGACCGGCCTCTACACCGACCGTGCGCGGGTCACCGAGGAGTTCACCGCCAGGGGACTCGACCTGAAATGGACACTCGAGCAACTGGACGCCGTCTGGGACACACACGGTTATCCGCCTCCGGTGCCCCGAACTGCTGCTCGGTTGCTCTGCCCCCTCTGACAGCGCCCGCCAGGGAATTTACAGAAAGGCCGCGAATGACGCCTACCGATTCCTCGCATGACGGCCGACCCCCAGCCGAGGGCCCGGCCGTGGAGATCGAGGGACTCTGGCTCGTCGAGTTTCTCGAACTGTCCGACGCGCTGCCGCCCGACACCATCCGGAAGCAGCCGCACCACGCGGACGACGGTCGCACGCACGGAGACCTGGGCACCGTCGTCGCGGTAGTCACCCTCACAAGTGCCGTGCTCCAATCCCTCACCGCATGGCTCCAAGCGCGCCAGACACGACAGAGCCCAGAGCAGCAGACAGCCCCACCGAGCCAGGGCTACGCACTCGAACGCCGACCTGACGGCACGATCATCCTCAGCCTGCCCCGGCTCGACGGCACGGGCGGACCGCCCTCAAGCATTCCTTTCGAAGAACTCCGAGCGCAGTTGGAGCGGTTCCTGGAAGATCTGGGGGACATTCCCTAAAGCGTGTTCACAAGGCTGAGTAAGGGCAGGCCAGAGCAGGTGAGTAGGGTTGTCTGTTCATGCGGCGAGGGCAACGTTGTGCATGGGGCCGACGGCCTGGACCGCGTGAGAAGATCGTCGCCGCGCTGGCGGCACTCACGGAGGATCTCGTGGTTCTTCATTCGGCCGATGACGCGTTCCGCCCGGGCACGGACCTTGCGATGGGTGGCGTTGTCGTCCTCCTCAGCCTGGAGGAGGGACAACAAGGGGCCGCAAGGGCCCGACGCGCCGGCAGTAGGTGAGCCGCGAAGGTGGTCACTCCATGTCGTCGCGCCAGAGAGTGCCTCATCATCAGGCTCCGCTCGTGAACGGCCGGGCAGACCACGACGACTCCCGGCCGATCATGCCAACCGAACCGTGAGGACGAGAGGACGGTGTGCCCCGTAGGGCCGTTTCCTCTTCGGGCCGTTTCCTTGACCCCCAGGCCATCGCCAGGACGCACTCTCAGCGGTCTCCCGCTACCACTCACCTCAAGATCCTCTATCGGCACGCAGGCCGCCAACCCCTGGCCGGCGTCGAGGATCGAGCGGCACGAGGAAATCCCCGGCAGAGTCGCTCACCCGAGATCCAGTCCCATCGATTGCTGTAGATACGCGTCGAGGTTGGCCGATGGGCTTACGGGGAGGGTCTGTTGCGCCCAGATGGTTTTGCCCTGGGTGGCTTGGCGGGTGCCCCGGGCGGTTGTGATCTGGGCAACCAGAAGAGGCCGCGGCCGCCTTCGTCTTAAGTGCGGGCGCGGCGCATGTGGGGGGCGTGCCACTGGCGTCGGAGACCTCGCAGATGAAGTTCTGGTCGTGAATCAGACGCAGGCGTATGGGTGGCTCTGCGTAGCGGATGGCGTTGGTGACGAGTTCACTGACGACCAGTTCGGTGACGAAGCCGGCGTCGTCCAGTCCCCAGGTCTGCAGTTGGGCGGTGGCCTGCTTGCGGGCCCGGGCGACGGCGATCGGGTCGGCGGGTACGTGCCAGGTGGCGACCTGGTCGGTGTCCAGTGCCCTGGTGCGGGCGAGGAGCAGGGCGATGTTGTCGGAGGGCCAGCCGGGCAGCAGGGCGGCAAGAACGGCGTCGCACAGGTCGTCCAGGGGGCGGAGGATTGGGCGAGGGTCTGGCAGAGCAGGGACAGGCTGGTGTCGATGTTCTGCTCGCTGGATTCGATCAGTCCGACGGTGTAGAGGGCCAGCAGGCTGCCCTCGGGCAGTTCGATGTCGGTGGCTTCGACGGGCGCTTCCTCTTCATCGGCGTCGGTGAGGCGACGGTACGGATCCTGCCGTTGTCGACCCAGAGCGCCGTTGACCACGTGTGCCGGGCAACCGGGAATTCACTGACGCCCAAGCTCTGGCACACGTACATCCCACAACGGGACTACGACCCGCCGTGCCCCGGACGAAACTGAGCCCCCGCGGTAAGCCAGTCCCACCCGGCGGCAAGGGAGGGGAGGCCCTTGTCTGACGGGTCGCCCCGGGTCAGTTCGGGGGACGTCAACCAGGCCCACCGAAGTTCTTCACTCGGTACGTCGACATGCAGACAAGGGGTCCTGAACGCCCGAGGGCGCGCCATGCCCGCATGTGTCCGTGCCCGGCGACTTCTGCCAGGCCGCCATACCCGATCGTCGCCATCACCTCTGGGCTACCTTCTGCGATCGGACCACTCGCTCGTCACTCTGCGCAAGGAAGTCCATGTCCGTACCAAGCGGGGCCGCCACGTCCGAAGTCGCAGTCCGGCTGCTGGACGGGTTCGCTGTGCAGCGCGGCGACCGTGCCGTCGCGCTGCCGCCGAGCGGGCAGCGGCTCGTCGCCTATCTCGCCCTGAGGACCGGCGCCAATCGGTCGGCGGCCGCGGCCGCTCTGTGGCCGGAGGCCCCAGAAGGGAAGTCGCAGGCCAGTCTGCGGACCGCCGTGTGGCGGGTGAACCGGGCCGTTCCCGGCCTGGTGGTCGCCCAGGGAATGCGGGTCGGCCTGGCACAGGACACGGTCGTCGACAACCGGGAGTTCACCGATCGCATCAGGCGCATGCTGCGACCGCCCGCCACCCCCCAGCCGCCACCCGCGGACGACGACGGATACGCCTGGCTGCTCAGCGGGGACCTGCTGCCGGGGTGGTACGACGACTGGGTACTGCTCGAACAGGAGCGCACACGCCAGCTCCGGCTGCACGCCTTGGAGGCGGGGGCCCACCAGATGGCCGCGCAGGGCCGCCACGCGGGGGCCCTGGAACTGGCCTTCGAAGCCGTACGCCTCGAACCTCTCCGGGAGAGCGCCACCAGAGCGGTCATCGCCGTGCACCTTTCCGAGGGAAACGCCGTCGACGCCGTCCGGCACTACGAATGGTTCCGCAGACTGCTCGCCGACGAGCTGGGACTGCCGCCCTCCGCCCAGCTGACCGCGCTCGCCCGCGGTGGCATCCCGGCCCCGCGGCACCACCCGTGATGAACCAGTGACGCCGTGGTGACAGCGACGGGTAAGCCTTGGGCAACAGATGACCTGGCGGAGGGAAAGCAGATGCCGGTGCAATTGTCCTACCCCGGCGTGTACGTGGAAGAGCTGTCGAGCGGCGTGCGCACGATCACCGGTGTCCCCACCTCGGTCACCGCCTTCGTCGGCCGTGCCCTGCGCGGCCCGCTCCACAAGCCCGTGACCCTGAACTCGTACGCCGATTTCGAGCGTGCCTTCGGCGGTCTCTGGCAGGAGAGCCATCTCGGCTACTCCGTGCGCGACTTCTTCCAGCAGGGCGGCGGCACCGCCCTCGTCGTACGGGTCCACGCCGACGCCGCCAACGACACCGCCACCCTCGCGCTCGGCGCGGACGACCGCCGGCTGGGGCTCGAAGCGGCCTCGCCCGGCGCGTGGGGCTCGAAGCTGAAGGCGCTGGTCGACAACGACGTCCGACTCAACGCCGACGGGACGAAGGACCCGACGCTGTTCAACCTGACGGTCACCGACACGGCGACCGGGACGGTGGAGATCTTCCGCAACGTCTCCTTCGCCACGGGCGCCGCCCGCCGCGTCGACATCGTCCTCGCGGCGGAATCCACGCTGGTCCGGGTCGATGGGACGCTCCCCACCCAGCCGCAGTCCTCCTTCCCGATGGAGGACAACACTCCCGCCGGGGGCAACGACGGCGCGCCGACGACCACCGCGGCGGACATCACCACCGGCGCCAACTTCCAGAAGGACAAGAAGGGCCTCTACGCCCTGGACCACGCCGACCTGTTCAACCTGCTCGTCATCCCGCCCTACACGGGCACCGGCGACGTGGGCGAGCGCGATGTCGAGCCCGCGGTCGTCACGGAGGCCATCCGGTACGCCACGGATCGGCGTGCCGTCGTGATCCTCGACCCGCCCCAGTCGTGGACGACGGTGGAAGAGGCGGAGGACGACGCGGGCTCCACGTTCACCAGCAGCAAGAACGCCGCCGTCTATTTCCCCCGCGTGCGGCAGCCGGATCCGCTCCGCGACAACCAGGTCATGCGCTTCGCCCCGTCCGGAGCGGTCGCCGGGGTCATCTCCCGGACCGACGCGAACCGGGGGGTGTGGAAGGCCCCGGCGGGTCTCGACGCCACCCTGGCGGGTGTCACCGAGCTGGCGCTGCCGCTGACCGACGGCGAGATCGGGCAGCTCAACCCGGTCGCGGTGAACTGCCTCCGGGTGGCACCCGGCGCGGGGCACGTGGTCTGGGGCGCCCGCACGCGCAACGGCGCGGACCGGATCGCCTCGGAGTGGAAGTACCTCCCGGTGCGCCGCACCGCCCTGTTCATCGAGGAGAGCCTCTTCCGGGGCATCCAGTGGGCGGTGTTCGAACCGAACGACGAGCCGCTGTGGGCCCAACTCCGCTTGAACATCGGAGCGTTCCTCAACAACCTCTTCCGGCAGGGAGCGTTCCAGGGCAAGACCCAGCGGGACGCGTACTTCGTGAAGTGCGACGCGACGACGACCACGCAGACCGACATCAACCTCGGCGTCGTCAACATCCACGTCGGTTTCGCGCCCCTCAAGCCCGCTGAGTTCGTCGTCCTCCGGCTGCAGCAGATCGCCGGCCAGATCCCCGCCTAGGAGCCGACCCCCATGGCACAGTTCAGCGTCAACGCCCAACGCTTCGACCCGTACAAGAACTTCAAGTTCCGGCTGAGGTGGGACGGCCGCTATGTCGCCGGGGTGAGCAAGGTGAGCGCCCTCAAGCGCACCACCGAGGTCGTCGAGCACCGCGACGGCGCCGACCCGTCCACCGCGCGCAAGTCGCCGGGCCGCACGAAGTACGAGGCGATCACTCTCACCCGCGGTGTCACCCACGACGTCGAGTTCGAGCAGTGGGCCAACAAGGTATGGAACTTCGGCTCGGGGCTCGGCGCGGAGGTCTCCCTCAAGGACTTCCGCAAGGACCTGATCATCGAGCTGTACAACGAGGCGGGGCAGCTGGTGCTCGCCTACAAGGTGTTCCGTGCCTGGGTCTCCGAGTTCCAGTCCCTGCCCGAACTCGACGCCAACGCCAACGCCGTGGCCATCCAGACCCTGAAGCTCGAGAACGAGGGCTGGGAGCGCGACCTCGACGTGGTCGAACCGCAAGAGCCGTCCTTCGTCGAACCGTAGGAGTGGACGTGCGCGTACTGTCGGCGGGAGAGGTGCTGCGGCTGTGGGACGAGTGCCGGGACGCGTCCCCGGACGGGCGTGCCCTCGCCCTGGCGGCCGCAGTGGACGGGGGCACCGGATTCGCCGGGCTCGCCGACCGGCCCGTCGGCCGGGTCACGGCGCTGCTGCTGCGGCTGCGGACCGCGCTGTCCGGCCCGGAGATGTCCGCCACGGTCACCTGCCCCGATTGCGGCCAGGCGGTGGAGTTCCAAACGGCGACCGGACCGCTGCTGGCCCTGGAGGACAAGGTCGTCGACTCCCCGCAGCCCCTGCTGCACGGCGGGTACGAGGTGACCTGGCGCTGTCCTTCGTACGGGGATCTGCTTGCGGTCGCCGAGCAGTCCGGCGCGGAGGACCCGGACCGGGGCGCCGCTCTGTTGCTCGACCGGTGCGTGCAGCGCGTACGCCATGAGGAGGGCACGGCTCCGGTGGCGGCCGCCGATCTGCCTGTAGCGGTGTGCGAGGCGCTGTCCGATGCGATGTCCGCCGCGGACCCGCTGGCCGATGTGCTCGTCGACCTCCGCTGTCCCGACTGCGGGGTGCAGTTCACGGCCTGCTTCGACGCTGCCGCGTTCGTATGGGCCGAGGTCGAGTCCCGGGCGCGGCACCTGCTGCTCGACGTCGACGCGCTGGCCCGTTCGTACGGCTGGTCCGAACGCGACGTCCTGGCGTTGAGCGAGCCACGGCGAGCCGCCTATCTCCGCATCGTCACGGGGGAACTGCCATGACCGATCTGCTGCGCAGGCTCGCCGCCCGCGCGACCGGACACACCCGCCACCCGTCCACGAGGCCGCTGCTTCCGCCCCGTCTCGCGATGGAGCGGCTCCCCGTGGATCGCCCCGGTCCGTCCGCCGACGAGGACGCGCACGAGGCGGTACGGGTCGACGGTGCGGCCTTGCCTGAGGAGGGCCGGGCCCACGACCGCGAGACCGGAAAGAGCGGACGGGAGGAGAGGGCCGTGACCGTGGCGCCCGTAACCCCGGCGTCGGCGCCTGTCCTGCGGCCCGCGCCGGCCCCGACTGCCGCGCCCGCCCCGCCACCGACCGCCGACCGGGCCGTCGTGCGGGAGGTACGGCCCGACATCGACCCGTCGTTCGAGCGGAGCACCACACGACACCCCGGCACTCCCGCCGCCGTTCCCCTCGTGGCCGCCCCCGCCCCGCTCATGGGCGGGCCGGACGCGCGGCCCTCCGCAGGGCCGGTCGGAGGCACGCCGTCGGCGCCCGTGGAGCCCCGCCCCCGCCCGGACCGCCGGCGGGTGCCGCCCCGGCGCGAGACCGCGCAGCCGACGACCCGGCGCCGGGAGCCGCTTCAGGTGCCCGTCGTGGTCCCCCTGCCGGGCCCCGCGCCGGTGCCCCTCAACCTTGTCTCCCGGGCCGTCGAGTCCTCGGTCGTCGCCGTCGCGGAGGACGCCGGTCCGGTCGTCACCATCAGCATCGGCAGGGTCGAGATTCGCGCGGTACCCCCGGCCGGACCGGCGTCCGGTGCGCGCGAGCCCGCCGGTTCCTCCGGGGCGGGGGCGGCCGAGGCTCGGACGCTCTCCCTCGGGGAGTTCCTCCGTGGTACGGGGGGTGCGCGATGACCGGCGGCCGGCTGCGGGTGCGGATCGTCGTGGACGAGCTCGTCCTGCGGGGCCTGACGCCGGGACAGGCCGCGTCCGTGGTGGCCGGGCTGGAGCGGACCCTGGGCGTCCTGGCCGCCGGTGCCGATCCTGCCGGTTTCACCGGCGGCGCCGTTCCCGTGGTGCGCCCCCGTACCTCCCGTACACCGGCGCCGAGTGCCACCGCACTGGGAGCGCAGGCCGCCCGGGCCGTCTGGTCGGCCGTGGGAGGTGTCCGGTGATCTCACCCCGTGTCGTCAAGGGCGGCATCGTCGAGATCGATGTCATCTCGGGCCGCGCCCTGCGGACGATCGCGCTCCAGTACAACCCGGACGCCCTCACCCGTACGGTCGCCGTGCAGGCAGCGGGCGGTGACATCGGGCAGGCGCTGCGGCTGAAGGGTGTCGCCGTCGAGACGCTGCGGCTCGAGGCCGAGATCGACGCGACGGACCGGCTGGAGTTCCCCGCCGAGAACGCCGCCACGGTGGAGTTCGGCATCCATCCGCAGCTCGCCGCCCTGGAGCTGCTCGTCAACCCCAGGGCGAGGGCGCTGGTGGACAACGACGCGCTGGCCGCCAGGGGCGTGCTGGAGGTCCTGCCGATGGAAACCCCGCTGACGCTGTTCGTGTGGAGCAGACAGCGTGTCGTCCCCGTCCGCCTCACCGAGCTGTCGATCGCCGAGGAGGCCTTCGACACCTCGCTCAACCCGATCCGGGCCAAGGTCACCCTCGGCATGCGTGTGCTGTCCGTCGACGACGTCGGCTTCGGCCACCGTGGCGGCGCGCTGTTCATGGGCCATCTCCGCAACAAGGAGGCCCTGGCCGCACGGGCTGGTTCGGCGGCCCTGTCCGCGCTCGGACTGGAGGTGATCTGAGTGCCCGACCCGCTGCAGGCACTCCTCGCGGCCGGGGCCGTGCCCACGGTCTCCCTGCCGCCGACCAGCCGTTACGCCGCCGTCGGCGTCACGGCCCACGTCCGCCCACCCAGCCCCGGCGAGGAACCCGCGCCCCCCGTCCCGTACTTCCGGCGCAGGCTCTGCCCGCCCGTGGAACGCTTCGCGCTGCTGCACGAGTACGCGACCGTGGAGGGCGACCGCCGGGACCTGGTCGCCTCGAGCCTGCTGGGCGACGCGGAGCTCTGGTGGCGGCTGGCCGACGCCAACGGGGTGATCGACCCGGCGCGGATGACGCTGCCGCCGGGACGCCGACTGCGGATCACGCTGCCCGAGGCCGTGCCCGGAGCCGACGATGCGTGACCTGCCTCCCGGCCCGGTCCGGCTCCAGCTCTTCCTCGGCCCCGCCGTGCCCGTGGCCGCGCCGAAGTTCGTCCTCGACTCCCTGACCGGCCTCAAGGTGGAGTCCGGCTCGGGTGACGCGCAGAGCGGGTTCGAGCTGACCTTCTCGATCCCGAAGGACTCCCCTGTCCAGGCGTTCTTCCCCATCTCCGTACCGGTGTTCCGCTGTGTCGTCGCGGTCACGGTCCGGGGCGTCACCGAAGTCCTCGTCGACGGGGTGATCACCCACCAGGACATGACCGCCGCCGGTCCGACGTCCGTGCTGCACGTGAAGGGCAAGGACCTCACGTACGTCATGGACCTGGTGCCCTTCGACGGACTGCCCTTTCCGGCGATGTCGCCGGCGGTGCGCGCTCTCACGCTGCTGTCGAAGTACGTGGCGCTGGGCTGCGCGCCCGTCGTGATCCCGAGCCTGCTGGAGGACGTTCCGATCCCCGTCGACCAGATCCCCACCCAGCAGGGCACCGACTACGCCTATCTCACGGCCCTCGCCAAGGAGGTCGGCCATGTGTTCTACATCGATCCCGGTCCGGTGCCAGGGGTGAGCAAGGCGTACTGGGGGCCGGAGGTCCGCCTCGGAGCGCCTCAGCCCGCGCTGAACATCGGTCTCGACGGCGCCCACGACAACGTCGCGACCCTCAACTTCACCTTCGACAAGGAGAAGAGGGAACTACCCATCGTCGCGATCCAGGAACGTGTGAGCAAGGCACCGGTGAACCTGCCCATCCCCGACATCGCCCCGATCAGGCCGCCGCTGGGCCTTGTGCCGCCCCTCCCGCCGAAGCTGCACCACATGAACGACACCGCCAAACTCAGCCCGCTCGCCGCCGTCATGAAGGGCATCGCGTACGCAGCCCAGCACTCGGACGCCGTGTTCGCCACCGGCACGCTCGACGTCGCGAAGTACGGCCATGTGCTGCGCTCCCGCAGGCTGGTGGGCGTACGGGGCGCAGGCATGGCCTTCGACGGCCTCTACTACGTCACCCGCGTCACGCACGACATCAAGCGCGGCGCGTACACGCAGGCGTTCTCCCTCGCCCGCAACGGTGTCGTCTCGACCGTCCCGGCGGTGCCGGTATGACCAAGACGCAGACCACGACCGTCACCGGCTACCTCGGCAAGTACCGCGGCACGGTCGTCAACAACGTCGACCCGCTGCGGCTGGGCCGGATCCAGGCCATGGTGCCCGACGTGTCGCCCAGCGTGTCCTCGTGGGCCCTGCCTTGTCTGCCGCTCGCCGGCATCAACACGGGCGTCTTCACCGTGCCCCCGGTCGGCTCCGGCGTGTGGATCGAGTACGAGCAGGGCGACGCCGACAACCCCGTGTGGGTCGGGGGCTACTGGGGCAGCCCGGCCGAAGTCCCCCTGCTGTCCCACACGGTGCCGCCCGGGGTCGGCGGCATCACCCTGCAGACCACGCTGAAGAACGGCCTCGTGATCAGCGACGCGCCGGGACCCACGGGAGGCATCCTGATCACCACCGCGACCGGCGCGATGATCTCGGTCAGCGACGTCGGCATCGTCATCAGCAACGGCAAGGGCGCGACGATCTCGATGACCGGACCGACCACGGACATCAACCTCGGCGCGCTGACGGTGATGTGACGATGCCCGGACCGATCCTCCACCTGGGCGCCACCGTGCTGTGCGCCCACGCCGGGCAGGCCACGCCCACCGCGCCCTTCCCTCGTGTGACGGTGCTCGGGCAGCCCGTCGTCACCCTCTCCACGCCCTACGTCGTCGCCGCCTGCGGGCTCACCGGCACCCCCACCCCGCCGTGCGTCACCGCCCAGTGGGTCGTCGGCGCCGTGCGGGTGCTCGCCGGCGGACAGCCCGTCGCGCTGCAGTCCGGCACGTCGGTGTGCACGCCGACCGGTACCCCGCTCACCCCCCTGACCGCCCAGACCCGGGCGATCGCCTCATGAGGGAGCCGGCATGACCATCGATCACCCCTACGACATCGACGGCAGTGGCCGCACGGCGACGACCGACCCGGACGAGCACGTACGCGACATGATCGAGCAGCTGCTGCTCACCGCGCCCGGGGAGCGCGTGATGCGCCCCGACTTCGGCGCCGGACTCCTCCAGTTGGTGTTCGAACCGGGCGGCCCCGAGGCGGCGGCCACCACCCAGTACCTCGTCCAGAGCGCGCTCGAGCGGCACCTCGGCCACGTCCTGACCGCCGACCTGGTCGAGGTGGAGGCGGTCGACTCGGCCCTCCTGATCACCGTCGCGTACGTGGTACTGCGCACCCGCACCCGACATGTCGCCTCCTTCCGCACGCCCGGCGGCCGCCCATGACCCGCTTCCCCTGCGCCAAGCCGCGACGCCTGCTCGCCCTCCAGCAGGCCGGTCCACTCAGCTCCCTCAACGGCATCGAGTACGTCGAGGTCCTCGACACCGCCGCGCCCTCCCAGGAACTGCGCCAGCGCGTGCTGCACGTCCGGCTGGTACGGCCCGTTCCCGCCGGGCTCGACGGGGACAACGTCGTCGTCGACGGCGGCGAACGCATCCCCGCCGTGGATGTGGAGTGGGCCGCGCGGGGCGACAGCCCGCAGGTGCCGCCCGAACTGATCGACGGGGTCGACGAACCCGACCATGTGCTCGTCGTCCGCACCGCGGACCGCGGGGACTTCTCCACGTACCGGCTGCGTTTCGTCATCGGCCCGGAGTCGGACCTCCCGCCGGCCGGCTTCGACCCGCTGCTCTCCGAGGCCGAGTTTGCGTTCAAGGTGGAGTGCCCGAGCGACTTCGACTGCGCCCGCGACGACGAGTGCCCTCCGGAGCCGCCGAGCATCCCCGCGATCGACTACCTCGCCAAGGACTACCAGGGCTTCCGCCGACTGATGCTGGACCGGATGTCGCTGCTCGCGCCCACCTGGACCGAACGCAACCCGGCCGATGTCGGAACGGCACTCGTGGAACTCATGGCGTACGCGGCCGACGAACTGTCGTACCGGCAGGACGCCGTGGCCACCGAGGCGTACCTGGGCACCGCCCGCAGCCGGATCTCCCTGCGCCGGCACGCCAGGCTCGTCGACTACCGGGTGCACGAGGGGTGCAACGCCCGTGTCTGGGTGCAGATCGACGTCGACGGGGAGAACGCCCTGACGCTGCCGGCGGGCACCCCTCTGCTGACCACCGTGCCGGGCGTGGCAGCCCGGCTGGCGCCGGACTCCCAGGGCCACCGTGCGGCGATGGCGGCGAAACCCGTCGTCTTCGAGACCGTGCAGTCCGCGATCCTGCACCGCGACCTGACCGAGATGCGCTTCCACACCTGGGGAGACCTCGGCTGTTGCCTGCCCAAGGGGGCGACATCGGCGACCCTGCGCGGCGACCACCCGCAGCTGCGGGCCGGTGACGTCCTCGTGCTGGCCGAGACCGTCTCCCCCACCACGGGCGATCCCGTCGACGCCGACCCGACGCGGCGCTGGGCCGTCCGTCTCGTCGATGTCCGCAGCTCCGAGGACCCGGCCGGGGGCCTCTTCGAGCCTCACCCGACGGCGAACCCGCTTCCGGTGACCGAGATCGCCTGGCACGAGGAGGACGCCCTGCCGTTCCCGCTGTGTCTCGGCGTCACCGAGGGCGCCTTGGAGACCGCGCGGGCCTGGGGCAACATCGTCCTCGCGGACCACGGGCAGGCCGTCCCCGACAAGCGGAAGGACCCCGAGCCGCTCGGTAAAGTTTCCCCGCCCCACCTGGACAGCGTCGGCCGGCCGGGCACCGGCACCCCGGCCGGCCCCGTACCGGCGCGCTACCGCCCCACGCTCGCCCAAGGGCCGCTGACGCACGCCGTCGCGCACCCCGCGGCCGTCGTCTTCCGGCAGGCCGCGACCCCGGCCCTGCTCGCCGAACTCACCTCGCTCACCTACGACGAGGAGCTGCGGGCCATGCTCGGGGCCCACGGACGGCAGCTGGTCGGCGCGACCGTCACCGTCCGGGGCGCCGACCCCGTGTGGTCGGTCAGCGACGGCACGACCGTGCTGCGTATCGTCCTCGCCGACGGCGAACTGCTGGTGTCGGAAAAGTCGCCGCCCGCGTCGGCCGTCTCCGCGGCGCGACCCCGGGAGGCACGCCCGGCGATCACCGTCTCCAGCAAGCTGGGCGCGGACGAGAGGGACTGGCAGGTCCGCCCCGATCTGCTCAACAGCCCCGCGTCCGCCGCCGACTTCACCGTCGAGGCCGAGCACGACGGCACGGTACGGCTGCGCTTCGGGGACGACGAGCACGGCAAGCGCCCCCAGCAGGAGACGGAGTTCTTCGCCCGGTACCGCGTGGGCAACGGACGCGCGGGCAATGTGGGCGCCGAGTCGATCGCCCACGCCGTGACGGACGTCGACCTCGTGAAGACCGTGTCCAATCCGCTGCCCGCCGCCGGCGGCACCGACCCCGAGTCCGCCGAGGAGATCCGCCGCGACGCGCCCCAGGCGTTCGCCGTGCAGGAGCGGGCGGTCACCGAGGCCGACTGGACCGAGGTCACCGAGCGGGTCGGCACCGTACATCGCGCGGCGTCCACCTTCCGGTGGACCGGCTCCTGGCACACCGTCTTCGTCACCGCGGACCGGCCGGGCGGCAGGCCCGTCGACGCCGCGTTCGAGCGCGACCTGCGCGTCCGCCTGGAGCGGTATCGGCTGGCCGGGTACGACCTGGAGGTGGACGGTCCGGTGTTCGTACCGCTGGAGATCGGGCTGCGGGTGTGTGTGGAGCGCACCCATCTGCGGTCCGACGTCGGCGCTGCGGTGCTCGCCCGACTCGGCGACTCCACGCTGCCGGGTGGCGGACGTGGACTGTTCCACCCGGACCGCCTCACCTTCGGCCAGCCGTTGCACCTGTCCACGGTCCTCGCCGAGGTCCACGCCGTGCCCGGGGTGGAGTCGGTGGACGTCCACACCTTCCAGCGGCAGCGCAGACCGGAGACCAGCGGTCTGGAAACCGGCGCCCTGGAGATGGGACGGCTGGAGATCGCCCGCCTGGACAACGACCCGAACTTCCCCGAGCGCGGCATGCTCGACCTCACCCTGGGAGGCGGCCGGTGACCGAGACGACCCTCGCGGCGGACGGCGGAACGTGCGGCTGCTGCTCGGGCACCTCCGCGCGCACCTCCGGCACCGTCGGCAACCGGCCCGGACTGCCCGAGATCGCCTACCGCAGCGGTGTCCACGGCGACTTCCGGTCGAGCATGCTGACCGCCCTCTCGGACAAGCACCGGCAGGAACTGTCACGGCTGCTCACCCGGGACTCCGGTGACCCGACGATCGCCCTGATCGACTCATGGGCGGTGGCCTGCGACGTCCTGACCTTCTACAACGAGCGCCTGGCCAACGAGTCGTATCTGCGTACGGCGACGGAGCGGGTCTCGCTTCAGGAGCTCGGCCGGCTCGTCGCGTACCGGCTGGCACCCGGTGTCGCGGCGGAGACCCATCTCGCCTTCTCCCTGGAGAAGCCGCCGGCGATCGCGCTGCCGACGGGACTTGCCCCCGACCCCGGTCTGATCCCCCCGACGCCCCCGGCGGCCGTCGAGCTGCCCCGGGGGCTGAGGGTGCAGAGCGTGCCGGGACCGGGCGAACTGCCGCAGATGTTCGAGACGGTGGAGGAGATCGGCGCGCGCCCCGAGTGGAACGCGCTGCCCGTCACCCGTACCAAGCCCTGTCCCCCGGTCCGGCGCAGGACCGACGCGTGGTTCGCGGGGGGCGCGCTCAACATCCGGCGAGGCGAGGCGATCCTCTTCGCGGGCGAGGACCTGGAGCGCGACAAGTGGGACGTACGCCTGGTGACGGGGGTCGAACCGGAGCCGTCCGAGAACCGCACCCATGTCCATTGGGACCGAGAACTGGGCTCGGACGACCCGCCCAACGACCCGGCGGTCGACCCCGACGCCTTCGTGCTGCGCAGGCGCCTTCCGGTGTTCGGTCACAACGCGCCGGTGTGGCGGGCGATGAACAGCGCGTTCCGCGCCGGGTACGTGTTGGTCCACGGAGGCGGCGTCGGGGATCTGGAGTGGCCGAACTTTCACGCGGTGGCGGCGAGCGACGACGATCTGGTGGTCGTGGACCTCGACGGTTCGCATCCGGACGTCGTGTCCGGTTCGTGGGTCGTGCTGTCGCAGGAGAACGAGGACTTCTACCGCGAGCTGTACAAGGTGGTGGATCACTCGGAGCTGTCCCGCTCGGAGTACGCCGTGTCGGGAACCGTCACCCGGCTGACGCTACGCGGCGAGCAGCAGGCCACCCGGAAGGACCGGGACGACGGGCATTCCTTCGGGACACCGCGGAACGTGACCGTGTTCGCCGTGTCCGAGCCGCTCACGGTCGTCGAGGCACCCGACACCGATCCTTTGAGCGGCCAGGTCTTCCATGTCGACGGTGACGCCACCGCCATGGTCCCCGGACGCCGACTCGTGATGTCCGGGCGGCTCGCCGACGGCACCGGCGATCAGGCCGAGCTCGTCGTTCTCGGCGCCGCCGACGCCTCGGGCGCCCGGAGGACCCGGATCACCCTGGCCGAGCCGCCCCGGTACCGCTACGAACGCGCCACCGCAGTGCTGTTCGGGAACGTCGTGAAGGCCACCCACGGCGAGACGGTGCAGCAGGTCCTCGGCGGTGGTGACGCCCGCCGCGCGTTCCAGACCATGCCGCTGCTGCACGCCCCGCTCACCCACGTCCGCGCGGACACCCCTCAGGGCTTCACCTCCACCCTCACCGTCCGGGTCGACGAGGTCGCCTGGCGCGAACTCCCCACCCTGTACGGGGCGGGGGCCGGGGACCGGGTCTTCACCACGCGCACGGAACCCGACGGGCCCGTCGTGGTGGCCTTCGGGGACGGTGTGCGCGGCGCCCGGCTCCTCTCGGGCTCGCACAACGTCCGCGCCACGTACCGCAAGGGCGCCGGCCTGGCCGGAAACCTGCCCCACGACCGGCTCTCCCAGCTCATGGACCGGCCCCTGGGCGTCAAGGCGGCCACCAACCCGGTCCCGGCAGCCGGCGGCGTCGACCCCGAGGACGAACGGCACGCCCGGGCCTCGATGCCGCTCACCACCCGTACCCTGGGCCGGGCCGTGTCGCTGCGCGACTACGCCGACTTCGCGCTCGCCTTCGCCGGTGTCTCCCTCGCCGAGGCCTACGTACTGCGGCTGCGCACCGGGCCGACGATCGTCGTCAGCGTCTGCGGCCCCGACGGCGGGCCGGCCCCCGCGACGACCGTCGCCCACCTGACGGCGGCCCTGCGCCGGTACGGCGACCCGCGGGCCCGGGTCGAGGTCCTGGCGGCCCGTCAGGCGCGATTCCGTCTCGGGCTCCGGGTGCGGGTGGATCCCGCACACGAGGCGAAGTCCGTGCTCGCCGCCGTCGAGACCGCCCTGCGCACGGCGTACGCGCCGGCCGCCCGCGGACTGGCGGCGCCGGTGCACCGTTCGCGGGTGGTGTCCGTCGCGGCGAGCGTGCCGGGCGTCGTCGCCGTGGACCTGGACCTGCTGTACCGCGGCGACAAGGCGCGGCTCGAGGACCACCTGCCCGCGGCCGGGGCGGCCGTGGGCCCCGACGGCAGACCGCTCGCCGCCGAGCTGCTCGCCCTCGCCGAGGGCCCCTTCGACCGGCTGCAGGAGATGCCATGACCACACCTCGGCCCCAACCCTCCGCGGCGGACCGGCTGTACGCCCTGCTGCCGGCGGTGTACCGGCTGCGCGACGCCGAGCGGGACGGCGTCCTGCGCGAGTTCGTCGAGGTGCTCGCCGGCCGGCTCGAGGTCCTGGAGGAGGACCTGGAGCAGCTGTACGACGACCAGTTCATCGAGACCTGCGCCCCCTGGGTGGCGCCGTACATCGGCGATCTCATCGGCTACCGCATGCTGCACGGGGTGGCGGACAAGGTCCGCTCGCCGCGCGCCGAGGTGGCCCACACGATCGCCTACCGGCGCCGCAAGGGCACGGCCGCCGTCCTTGAGCAGCTCGCCCGTGACGTCACCGGCTGGCCGGCCCGTACCGTCGAGTTCTTCGAGCGCCTGGTCACCACCCAGTACATGAACCACACCCGGCCGCACGCCCGCGCCACGCCGAGCATGCGGGACCGGGAGGCGCTGTCCTGGAGCACCCGCATGAACGGCGCCTTCGACGACCTCGCCCACACCGCCGACGTACGCGCCATCGGCACACCTCCGCCGCGCCGCGCCGGGCGGTACAACATCCCGAACGTCGGTATCTTCCTGTGGCGCACCGAGGCCGTACGCCTCCACCGCACGCCCCTCACCCCCCACGCATCGGGCGACCGGCGCCGCTACCGGTTCGACACCCTGGGCAGCGACTCCCCGCTCTTCGGCATGCCGCGCACCGAGGAGGAGATCACCCACCTCGCCGAGCCCGAGGACGTTCCCCTGCCGCTGGACCGGCGGAGGCTGGGCGACCACCTCGACGCGTGCTACGGCAGCGGTCGCAGTCTGCTGCTCGAGCGGGGTGTGCGCGAAGCGACGGGAGAGTGGCGGTTCACGCCCGTGCCCTCCTCCGAGATCACCGTGTGCGACCTGTCCGACCGGCCCGGTGGCGGGGGCGGCTGGGCGCACGAACCCGCCACGGGCAAGGTGGCGGTCGACCCGGTCCTGGGCCGGGTGTTCTTCGGCACGGCCGTCCCGGCGTCCACCAGGGCGGTCGCCACGCACCACTACGGCCTCGCCGTGCCGGTGGGCGCCCGGGGATCGGCCCGCGACGAGGCGGTGACCCCCCTTCCTCGCCAGGCGGTCGCCGACGGCGAGGCCCCGCAGGCGCTGCTGGACGGGCTCGCCGGCGGAGGGACGCTGCGCATCACCGACTCCGACCGCTACGGCGACCTCCGCACCGTACGCACCACCACGGCCGGGCCCGGCCTGCCGGACACCGAGGTGTGGGTCCACGCGGACGACGGCACCCGCCCCACGCTCGTCGCCCCGGACGGACTGCGCCTCGCGATGGGCGCGCGCACCACGGTCATCCTCGACGGGCTGCTGGTCACCGGGGGCCCCGTCGTCCTGGAGGAGAGCGGCGACGGCGGCGCCCGCACGATCGAGCTGCGCGACTGCACGCTCGTACCGGGCCAGAGCCGGACCGCCGACGGCCTGCCGGCCCACCCCGAGCGCGCGTCCCTGCTCATCCTCGACCCCTTCGCCACGGTGCGGCTGACCCGCTGTGTCCTCGGGCCGATCGTCGCTGTGGAGGGCGCCGACATCACCCTCACCGACTGCGTGGTCGACGCCTCCGACCCCACGGCCGTCGCCTACTGCGGACGGCCCGCGCCCCCCGGAGGCGGACCGCGCACGGTCCCCGACACGGCCGCGCAGGAGACGGGTGACGGCGCCGAGCCGGGCGGGGCCCTCCATCTGGGCGAGTGCACCGTCATCGGCGGCATCCACACGGTCGAGCTCGACGCGTCCAACTCGCTGCTCGTCGCCGAACTCACCCCGGGCGACGCCCGCGAGGCGGCCGTGTGGGCACGGCGCCGGCAGAAGGGCTGCCTGCGCTTCTCGTACGTCCCGGAGGACTCGCGCACCGGCCGCCGCTACCGCTGCCGCCCGGATCCCGCCGACCCGCCCGGCACCCGCCGCGCCACCCGGCCGCGCTTCACCTCCCTCCGCTTCGGCGACCCCGCCTACGCCCAGCTCACCACCGCCACTCCGGACACGATCCGGCGCGGCGCCGACGACGAGAACGAGATGGGCGCGACGCATCTGCTGTTCACCCCGCGACGGGAGAGCGACCTCCTGCTGCGGCTCGACGAGTACCTCCGCTTCGGTCTCGAAGCGGGCTTCTTCTACGCCACCTGAGCAAGGAGGACTCCCAATGGGTGCCGATCTGAGCCGCGTGCGGTTCGACGCGCTGCGCGACCACTCCGGCGTCGTCATGCAGCAGGGCCGGCTGCTGCTCGACTCCGACTGGAACGAGTTCGTGTCGATCGTCGACCGTCGGCTGCGCGCAGCCGCCGCCGACCTCGGCACCCCCGGGGTCGTGGAGGGGTTCTCCGGCGTGGCCGTGGTACCCCGGACGACACCCGACGCCTTCAAGATCACGGCCCCGGTCGAGGCGGACGGACTGAACATCGGCCGCGGCCGGATGTACGTCGACGGGCTGCTCGCCGAGAACCACGGCACGGGGGACGGGACGGTACTCGACCCGCTGCTCGCCGGGCCCGTACGCCCGCAGGACACGCCGTACGACCGTCAGCCGTATCTGCCGACGCAGAGACAGCTGCCGAGCGACGGCACCCACCTGGTCTATCTGGACGTGTGGCAGCGCGAGGTCACACCGCTTCAGGCGCCCGATCTGATCGAGGAGGCCGTGGGTGTCGACACCACGGCCCGCACCCAGACCGTGTGGCAGGTCCGGGTGCACGAGCCGGACACGCCGGGCATCAGCTGCGCCACCAGGGACGAGGACATCCCCGGCTGGTCCCAGGTGATCGCCCCGTCCACCGGACGGCTCACCACCGGCACGGTGACCGTGGCCGCTGCCGACAACCCGTGCGAGCTGCCGCCCAGCGGCGACTACCGGGGTCTGGAGAACCAGACGTACCGGGTCGAGATCCACGGCGAGGGAAGCAGCGGCACCGCCACGTTCAAGTGGTCCCGGGACAACGGCTCGGTCGCCATGCGGGTCGTCGAGATCGTGGCGCCGGACCGGCTCCGCCCCGAGCACCTGGGCCGCGACACGGTACTCGGACTGCGCGAGAACGACTGGGTGGAGATCCTCGACGACCATCTCGAACTCGACGGCCTGCCGGGCGAGATGCGCAGGATCGACACCGTGCACGGCGACGGGACGGTCTCCTTCAGCCCCGCCCTGCCGCCCGGCCTGCCCACCACGACCGAGGAGGCGGTCCGGCGGAACCTGCGCATCCGCCGCTGGGACCAGGCGAGCCGGATCAAGAACGCCGCCGGCACCGAGCTGCAGAACCTCGACGACGCGAACTCCCCCGGAGTCATCACCGTGCCTCCCGGGAAGGTGGCCGTCGTCCTGGAGCACGGCGTCACCGTCACCCTCGACGCTCCCGATGGCGAGTTTCGTACGGGCGACCACTGGATCTTCACCGCCCGCACGGGCTCCGCGACGGTGGAGCGGCTGGTGGACGCGCCGCCCTTGGGCATCCACCACCACTACGCGCGGCTCGCCGTCGTCGACTTCCCCTCCGACGTCCGGTACGACTGTCGCGAGCTGTGGCCGTCGTGCGACGGGGACTGCGGGGACTGCACGATCTGCGTCACACCCGAGTCGCACGCCAACGGCGCCATGACGATCCAGGCGGCGGTGGACACGGTGTCCTCCTCCGGCGGCACGGTCTGTCTCGCGGCGGGTGTCTACCACCTCGGCCAGGAGGACGTCGTACGTGTCGACGGCGCGCGCTCGGTACGGGTCAGGGGGCAGGGCCCCGGCACGGTGGTCATCGGCGCGAACGGCGGCTTCGACGTGCGCCGTTCGGCGTTTCTCACCCTGGAGGACTTCGCGCTCGTTTCCGCGGGCTCCCGCCCGGGGATCCGGCTCAGGACCACCGCCGAGGTCACCGCGCGCCGCCTGACCGTGCTGATGGCCGGCGGCGGTCACCACAACGGAAGCGGCAATCCGTATCCCGCCTTCGAACTGTCCGGCGTCAGTCTGCGCACACGGGTCCAGGACTGCGACGTGGTCGGCAACCTCGGTGTCTCGTCGGCGCACGAGGACGACGACCGCGACCGCGACGGCGACGGCGTCCGCCTGCTGACGGCGGATCTGGAGATCAGCGGCAACCTGCTGGTGTGCCGCAGGGCCGGCGTCCGGTTCGGCGACGGCACCGCCCATCTGCTCGGCAACACGGTCCGGGACAACACCGTGCTGAGGGGTCGGCAGATCGGTCTGGGGCTGCTCGGTGCCGTGGCCAAGGGCGCGTCCGTGGACCTCACGGGCAACCACCTCCGCATCGACGGGGACGGCATCGTCGTCGCCCCGGGCGGATACACCGTCCGGGACAACACCGTCACGGGCACCATGCTGTCCATGGACCGCGGCTCCGGCGGGATCGTCGTACGGGCGGCGGAGTCCGGTGTGCTGCGCGGACCCACCCGTGTGACGGGGAACCAGGTGCGTGGCGTCGGCGGCGCGGGCATCGCCGTCAGGGCGCCGGTCGGTGACCTCGACGTGTCGCACAACGTCGTCGACCGGGCCGCCGACGGCATCGTGGTCACGGGACGCGGCCGAGCCGCGGGCGCTGTCGTCGTCGGCAACACCGTCAGGGGCCTCGCCACCGAGGAGTTCCACTCGGACCCGACGTACATGGACGGCATCCGTGTCGTCGGGGCCGCCCACGCCCTGGTCGGGTCCAACACGGTCGTCGGCGTCGGCACCGTGGACCTCTCGCCCGACGACGACGGCGACGGCAACGGCGACGTGGACGGCTACAAGACGGGCGTGGCGGTGCTGGCCTGCCGGGAGTCCCGGGTCCTCGGCAACACCGTGGAACAGGTGGGTTTGGCGGATCTCACCGGCAGCGAGCGGTGCGTCGGTGTCCATGTCTCCGTCTTCGCCCGCACCACCGTCGAGGGCAGCTTCTGCCGCCGGGACGCCGCGGACCTCGACGACGGCTCCTTCTCCCGCTGGACCGGTCTGCTGGTGGGTGACGACCCCGAGCTGCCTCGAGACGGGGACGACCGGCAGTTCCGCGCGGCGCACATCGGCCGGTACGTCGCGGTCGACGGCCAGGGCGTCTCGTACCTCATCGGCCCGGGCACCGCTTTCGTCAACGCCGCGACGGACGTCAGCGCGATCGTCTCCACGAACACGGTGACCGGTGGTTCCTGGGAGCCCGCGGCCAGGATCACCGTGGCCGGGGACGTGGTGCTGTCCGCCAACCAGTGCCGTCAGCACACCGAATCGCACGGACCCGCCGTCAGCGTGACCGCCTCCTCCGCGACCGTCAACGCCAACCGCGTCAGGGGCGGCAGGCTCTCGATGACCCTGGACGTCGACCCCGCGCGTCTCGCCGTGCTGGGGAACGTGACGAGCGGGGTCATCGACGCTCCCGGCGGCCTCGATCCGAAGTGGGTGCCGCTCAACGTGACGAATGTGCCCTGACGGTCAGCCCGGGGCGTGCGCGGCGAGCGTGCGCACCTACCGGGTGCGCCTCCGAAGGATCAGCCGCTCCGCCCCCGTACCGCTCCACCGTTGGAAGGACCCGCACCGATGCCGATCATCGTCGTCGACAAGGACAAGACCGTCGCCGCCCTGGCGGCCCGGCTGCTGAAGGCCAGAACGTCCGAGGCGGCGACCGAGCGGGCCGTACGCGCCATCCGCGCGGCCAATCCCGGCCTCGACCTCGACCACCTGCGCCGCGGGACGGTGGTGGTCGTGCCGCGGCTCGAGGAGATCCGCACCGATGTCGGGGACGTGATCGAGGACGCGCTGGCCGACGTCGTCGATGGGCTCAGGGACTCCCTCGACCGGCTCGCCGAGGACGCCGTCACCGCCCTGAACGCGGACCGTGCCGAGCGCGAGCTGACCGAAGGCGTATTCCACGCGGAAGCCGTCCAGAACGCGGCCGAGCACGACACCGTGCTCAGGGACACGCTCGAATCCCTGCGGAGCTCGCTCTCCGACGACGAGGAGAACGCCGCCCGGTACACCGAGATGCTGCTGCAGGGCATCGATCAGTGGCGCAGCGACCTCGACGACCTCGGCAAGCTGGTGTGAGGCCCCGATGAGCAACGCGCTGGCAGTGCCGACCGTCACCGCCGCCCTGACGACCCTCGTTCAGACGGCCGTGGAGAGGCTCGACATCACCCCGGGGCCGGTCGTCGCCCCCGGCCCCCTCGACGGCTCCGGGGACAACGCCCGCGTCGGCGTCCATCTGTACCGGGTCAGCCGCAACCCGACCGTGTCGCTGGCCGATCTGCCCACCCGCTCCTCCGCCGGGCATCTGCGGCAGAAGCCGAGGGCGGCGCTCGACCTGCACTATCTGTTCACCTTCCGTGGGAACAGCGAGTGGGAGGTCCAGCAGCTCCTGGCCAGGACGGCGGCCGCCCTGCACGGCGTACCGGTGCTGACCGCCGTCCTCCTCGCCGAAGCACTGACGGACCACCCCGAGATCGACGGCAACGACCTGGCGGAGGCCGACGAGCCGGTCCGCGTCACATCCGAGGCTCTGTCGACCGACGAACTGACCCGTCTCTGGGCCCTCTACCCGCCCGGGTCCTTCACGGTGACACTCGCCGTGGTCGCCGGCCCCGTGCTCGTCGACGCCGACGGGGACCCCGGAGCCGTACTCCCGGTCCGCACCCTCCTCGCCGGTGCCGCGCCCTTCGCCCGGCCCCGGCTGGACGGTGCCGCCGGACCCGAGGGCCGAGGGGCTCCCGTCCGGGCCGCCTCCCCGATGCCCGACGTCCATCTGCACGGTCACGCCCTGGCCGCCCGCGAGGGCGAGACCAGCGAGGTCCTGGTCGACGGCGTCCCCGCCTCCGGCGTCACGATCGTCGACGACACCCATCTGGTGCTGACGGCACCGGCACTCAGCCCGGGCCTGCGGCGCCTCGCCGTCCGCAGAAGCGGCCCGCCGACGGACCCCGCCCTGTCGACGACCCGCCTGGCGCAGGTCAGCGCGCCCGTCGTGGTGATGGTGGTCCCCACCCTCGGCACGGTCTCCGCCACCACGAGCGCCGGCAGCCGGCCGGGGCTGCGTACGGGAACCGTCACCGCCGCAGTGATCCCGCCGGTCGCGCCCGGCGACCGCGTACGGCTGCTCCTCGACGCCACGACACCGGGCTCGGCGGTGTCGCTCGCCGTCCCGGCCGACCTCGACGCCGGCGATCCGCCCGCCGCCCAGGTCGACTTCGAGGTGAAGGACGCCCCGGCGGGCCCGTACCGCGTCACGCTCGAGGTGGACGGCGCGCGCAGCCTCCCGCCCCTGGACTCCAACGGCCTGTACGTGCTCCCGGTGGTGACCCTGTGACCCTCTCCGACACCAAGCCCCCGCTCGACGCGGCCGACAGCGACCGCGTCTGGGCCCGCGACAACCAGCGCCACCTCGCCCTCACGGCCGCTGCCGCGGCGGCCCGCCTCGACGGCCGCCCTGAGGACACCGACGAACCCGCCCGCGCCGCCGAACTGCTCGCCGCCGAGGTACGGGAGACGACGGGGCGGCAGACGGGCCTCGACCGGCTCTGCGGGCTGTTCGCCCTGACCGTGTTCGAACGGGACGTGCTCATCGCGGTGGCCGCCCCGGAGCTCGGGCTGCCGGCGGCGAAGGGGCCCGTCACCTTCGCCCGTGCCCTGGCCGGCCTGCCCGACCCGCACTGGAGCGCCCTGCTGCCCGACGCCCCGCTGCGCGGCTGGCGCCTCCTCGATGTACCGGCCCAGCTGCCGCCCGCCGAGTTCGGGGGCCTTTCGCAACTGCCCCTCGCCGTCGACGAACGCATCCTGCACGCCCTGCTGGGAGCCGACACCATGGACGACCGTCTCGCCGGACGCGGCCGACTGGTGTCCTCCGTGTGCCGTCTGGCCCCCGGGCAGGACGCAGTCGTGGCGTCCCTGGCCGCGCTGGTCCGGCCCGCCTCCGGCACGGAGGGCTGCCTGCTCACGGGCGAGGACCGGCTCACCCGGCGCCAGGCCGTCGTCGACTCCGCCGAGCGGATCGGGCTGACCGTGCTCGCCGTCGACGGCGACGACCTGCCGGACACCGCGCCCGCGACGGACACGCTGGCGCGGCTGCTTGCCCGCGAGGCGGGGCTCGGACTGCGGCTGCTGCTCGTCGAGGGCACCGCCGCGTCCCTGCCGCGCTGTCTGCGGCTGTTGACGGTCAGTGCGCCGCTCGGCGTACCCGCCGTGCTGTCGGCCGATGAGGCTCCTGCCGGGAGCGACCTTCCGGTGCTGCGGCTGCCGGCCGCGACGGCGTCGGAACGGCGGGTCCTGTTCTCCGGGGCCCTGCGCGAGGCCCGTCTTGAGGAGGACGCGGCCGAACTCGCCGACCGTCATCCGCTGACTCCGGCGGGCATCGCCCTGGCGGTCCAACGGTCCGGCCGACTGGCCGCGGGGAAGGGGCAGGCGGAGGCGGGGCCGGGAACGGACGGGCCGGGAGGCCCGGGAGCCGCCCGCCCGGTGGCCGCTGTTCCGCGTCCCGGTTCCGGGCGCTCCGATGTCTCCGACGCCTGCCGGGCGATCGCCGAGCGGCCCCTGCACGGGCTCGCGACCGTGCGTCGGCCGGTGGGTGGGCTCGGTGAGCTGGTGCTGCCCGATCAAGCGACGCGATCCCTGCGCGCGCTCCTTGCACACGTCCGCCGGCGCCGACGGGTGCACGGCGAGTGGGGGTACGGCGAGCGCGACCGCGGTCTCGCGGTCACCGCGCTGTTCGCCGGACCGAGCGGCACCGGCAAGACCACGGCCGCCGAGGCCGTCGCCCACGAGCTGGGGTTCGACGTGGTCGCCGCGGACCTCAGCCAGGTGGTCAGCAAGTACATCGGCGAGACCGAGAAGCATCTGGCCCGACTGTTCGACGCCGCCGAGAACGGGTCGGTGCTCCTGTTCGACGAGGGTGACGCGCTGTTCGCCAAGCGCACCCAGGTGCGGGACAGCCGGGACCGGTACGCCAACCTGGAGGTGTCGTACCTGCTGCAACGCCTGGAGACGTACCGCGGCATCGCGATCCTGACCACGAACACCCGCGAGGCCATCGACCCCGCCTTCGTCCGCCGGATGAGGTTCGTCGTGACGTTCCCCTTCCCGGACGCCGAACAGCGCGCCCGGCTGTGGGCGGGGGCGTTCCCGGCGGGGGTGCCGACCGAGGGCCTCGACCCCGTACGGCTGGCCCAACTGGCCGTCAGCGGGGGCACGATCGCGCAGCTCGCGATGCACGCCGCGTTCCTCGCCGCCGACGCGGGCGAACCCGTGGGCATGCGCCATGTCCTCGACGCCGCCCGCATCGAATGCGACAAGCTCGAACGCCCGCTCGCCGCCCACGAGACCCGCGGCTGGGTCCCGTCATGACCGGCGCCCCGCACAGCACCGCCGCCTCGGGCCTCCAGGGAGGCGGCGCACCCCTCGAACCGGGCGTGCGCGACCAGCTCTCCACCAGCTACGGGCATGACTTCTCCGCCGTGCGGGTCCATGTCGGGCCCGAGGCGGACCGGGCGACCGGCGCGCTCGGGGCGCTCGCCTACACCGTGGGCGACGACGTCGTCTTCTCCGACGGGGCGTACGATCCGCTGTCGCGCCGCGGCCGGTCCCTCATCGCGCACGAACTCGCGCATGTCGCCCAGCACGGCGGCACCCCCGGGGCACCGGGCTTCCTGCGGACGAACCCGTCGGCCGCCCCGCAGACCGCCGACGCCCGGCTCGAGCACCAGGCGCACACGGCGGCGGCGTTCCACGAGCGGGGCGAGCCGCTGCCCGCCGGCTGGAGGTGGGAGCGGGCGTCCGGACCGTTCCTGGGCCGCGCGGACATGAGCTGGACCAAGCTCGAGGACCCGAAGGACCAGTACACCGTCAAATACGCGGACACCGAGCGCACCATCACGGAGGAGCAGCGCTCCCCTGTGGACCCGGCCGACATGGTCCGCGTCAACATGGGCGCCTTCGTCCTCCCCAGGACCAAGGGCCCGTGGAAGGAGGCGTACGACGCCATCGCCAAGGCCGGGGGCCTGCAGGCGGTGGTGAAGATGTCCGGGAGCCGTCCGAGCTCCGGCCTGTGGGCGAAGCGAGCGCCCACGGAGGAGCTGCGCAGGCTCTGGCTGCTGCGGATGCAGTGGCCCCGGGAGCAGGCCACCGCGTGGTGGCAGGAGGCGGGCGGGGCCGCCCCCGTCAAGGGCACGGACTTCAACCCGCACGTCGACTCGGTGCAGTCTCAGATCGACCACATCGTCGAACTCCAGCTCGGCGGCACCAACGTGCCCGAGAACCTGGCCCCGCACGACGGTCCCGACAACATGGACAGCGGCAGGACGATCGCCCGGCAGGTGCAGGACGCCGCCGGGTCCGTCTCCGACAGGCTGCACGACAAGGGGCGCAAGCGCCCCCGGCAGGTGATCCTGTGGTTCGGCAGCGCCGACCAGCCGGAGGAGTACAACAAGCTGGTG
The DNA here is from genome assembly GCF_042802555.1 of Streptomyces sp. NPDC057474. Taxonomy (NCBI): domain Bacteria; kingdom Bacillati; phylum Actinomycetota; class Actinomycetes; order Kitasatosporales; family Streptomycetaceae; genus Streptomyces; species Streptomyces sp. NPDC057474. The sequence goes on from NZ_JBHVDX010000027.1 coordinate 58,981, forward strand.
AAGCCGCTGCCCCCGCCCTTCGCAGCCCGTAAGGCGCAGACCGCGCTCCAGGTGCACTTCACCGCCGAGGCCGATCTGAAGGAGGGCAGGCGGCCCACCCCGGAGGACCGGAGGAAGGCGGCCGACGCCTGGGCCGCGTACAAGGACTATCCCCTGGTCAGCGGCCCGAGCCAGTACCGCCTACGGGTGCCGGAGAAGCCGGCCGCCGACGGCCGCGACGAGATCCGGAACAGCCCCGTCCCGGAGAACCGGGCTGCCCGGGAGCTGATCGCGGGCGTCATGCTGGAGAACCTGAACCGCCCCTCGTCGGGCAAGGGCGCACACACGATCACCGCCTGGATCGACGACGCCAAGGACCATGCGGTTCGGAAGGGCAGCCGACTGCCCATCACCATTCCGGACGCCAAGGACAAGGAGCTCACGCTCGACGTCAAGGACCCGTTCACGACCGGCGCGCTGACGCTGCGCGGAGGCAAGCAGGAGGTCCGCTTCCTGTACCCGTATCTGTCGACCGGCAGGCTCACTCTCACCTCCACGCAGGAGGGGCTGGCCGGGCACGGGACCCTGACGCCCAGCGTGCCGTTGTTGTCCCGGGTTCCCCTCACCGTCGACTGGGACCGCAGCGGGCTGCGCGGCTCGGTGCAGGCCCCGGCGGAGAAGCTGTCGCTGCCGCCGTTCAAGGTCACCGAGGCCGCGCTCGTCCTGAGCATCGCTCCCGGGTTCCAGGCCGGCGGCCATGTCGCCTTCGTCCTCGGCTCGGTGGTCAGCGGACGGATCGAGGCGGGCGTGGACGCGCAGGGCCTGTTCGCCAAGGGCCGGATGGTCGGGCGCATCCCCGGTCTCGACGAGGCGACCGGCGATGTGGAGTACCGTCCCGCGACCGGCCTGACCGGCTTCTTCGTCGCCCGCGCCGCCCGGCCGTCCGGACTCGTCCGCGGCGGCGAAGTGCGGCTCGACGTCAACGGCGACGTCTGGCGGGTCGGCGGCGAGATCCAGGCGAGGCTGCCCGGGGACAGCCCCGCCAAGCTGACCGTCCGCAGATCCGGGGACCGGATCCTCTACGGCGGCGAGGCCACCCTCAAGGTCCCTGGCCTTCGGCCGGTGGACATCGCGCTGACGTACGACGGCGAGCGCGTGACCGGCTCCGCCCGGACGACCTTCGCGCTGCTCGGGGCCGAGGGCGAGATCGCGCTGCGCTACCGTGACGGGAACTTCAGCGGGGACGGGTCCGTCGAGCTCAAGCGCGGCCGGTTCGCCGGACGGCTCGACGCCCACCTGGACGAGGACGGCCGGATCAGCGGCCGTGGCACCGGCAGCCTGACGATCCGTCCTGGTCTCGTCGGCACGGTCGGCGTCGAGTACGGCCGGGACCGCAAGCTCCGTGTCTCCGGTGAACTCCGCTTCCCTCCGTACCGTTTCCTGGAGGCCCGGGGCGCCCGGCACGAGCTGTTCCGTCACAGCCTGCCCGACATCCCCATCTTCGCGATCCCGCTGGGCATCGGATCGGTCGGGCTGGTCGCCCGTATCGCCGGCGGGCTCGCGGTGCACTACCGGTTCGGGCCGGGCGAGCTGCGCGACATGGTCATCCGTGGCGCCTTCGACCCCCTCGAGCAGGAGATGAACGCCGAGCTGGCGGCGGAGGCACGGCTCGTGATCCCCGCGGAAGCGGGCCTGGAGATGTTCGTCCGCGCCGGGATCGGTGCGTCCGTGGCCATCGCGAGCGCCACCGGCGGGATCACCCTCACCGGTGGTGTCCTGCTGCGCGGCGGCCTGGACGCCTCCGCCCGCCTCGCCTACGCGAAGGGTGTGCTGGCCTTCGACACGCTGGCCCGCATCAGCGTGCAACCCGTCCTGACCCTCCGTATCGAGGCGGACATCCTCATCGAGGCGGCAGTCGGCGGGCCCTGGCGCTTCCCGTACCAGCTGGCGTCGTACTCGTACGCGACCGGCCTGGAGTTCGGCATGATCGCCCCGTTCCACTACCAGTCGGACCAGCAGGTGCGGCTGCCGGAGGCGCGGGACATCCAGTGGATCGTGCCGCAGATCGACGTGACCGCCCTGGCGAACCGCGTGGCGGGCCAAGTCCGCACTGGCCTGGGGTTCTAGGCTTGGCGCTTTCATGAGCGTGCTCGTCCATGTCCTGACGGGCGTCAGCTAACACGCACGCGGCACGGCCCCAGGCCGTTTGTGCGCGTTCACGAAGCGATTGCCGGCAGCCGCCGCCCTGCGTGTGCCAAAGGTTCCCTGAGCAGTAGGAAGACAGCGCCGGCCTGGCCTCACCCTTCGACGAGACGCCGCAGTTCCGGGAGCAGCGCTTCGATGTCCTGTCCCGTTCGGAACGCGACGACGGTGGTCCCGAGCCCGGTCTCCGGCGGGGAACCGGGCGCCGGAAAGAGCGCGAGCACCTCGCGCATCGCCTCGTCGACCTCGGTGACGGGGTCGGCGGACTCTCCTCGCAGCCACCGGCGCAGCACGTGGTTGTGGGCCGCGACGACGGACGCCGCCATGAGTTCGGCCCTCAGCGAAGCCGACTCCGTCGGATCTCCCATCCAGTCCGCGATGAACTCGCGGAACAGGCGCTGATACCGGGCCACGCTGGCGATCTCCCGATCACGCAGAGCAGTCACCTTGCTGGTGAGCACGTACCGACGGCGAGCAAGATCGCCTTCCTCGATGTAGTGCAGCAGCACCAGGCGCACGGCATCGGAGACCGCGACCAGAGCAGTGCTGTGGCTGGAGGTCGCCAACCGGTCCCTGATCAGATCCAGCAGCCGGTCGTGGTCGGGGAAGATGACCGCTTCCTTGGACCCGTAGTGCCGGAAGAACGTCGTACGCCCCACTCCGGCACTTTCGGCGATGTCGTCGACGGTGGTCTGCTCGTATCCGCGCTCGTCGAAGAGGGCGAACGCGGCGTTCGCGAGTCGCATCCGCGCAGGTGACTTGCTCATGACCGCACATCCTTCCCCGCCCCGGGCCTCCGAGGCCACTTGCCCAATACAATGGAACTGAGTACCGTCCTAGTGACATCGAGTACCATTATGGAGGTTCGGCGTGGATTCCGTTGCACAGAGCGAGTCGGGTCTGCCGATCCAGCCGGTCTACGACGGCCGTGCGCTCTCGGGCTTCGACGCGGAGACCAGGCTGGGCGCTCCGGGCCGGTTTCCGTTCACGCGGGGCGTGTATCCGTCGATGTACACAGGCCGGCCGTGGACGATGCGGCAGTACGCCGGGTTCGGCACGGCGAAGGAATCCAACGAGCGCTACCACGAGCTGGTCGGCGCCGGCACCGGCGGCCTGAGTGTGGCCTTCGACCTGCCGACCCAGATGGGCTACGACTCCGACGAGGCCATCGCCCGGGGCGAGGTCGGCAAGGTCGGAGTGGCGATCGACTCGATCGAGGACATGCGGACGCTGTTCCAGGGCCTGCCGCTGGACAAGGTCTCGACGTCGATGACGATCAACGCCCCCGCCTCGACGCTGCTCCTGCTGTACCAGCTGGTCGCGGCCGAACAGGGCGTGAGCGGCGACCAGTTGACCGGCACGATCCAGAACGATGTACTCAAGGAGTACATCGCCCGCGGCACCTACATCTTCCCGCCGAAGCAGTCACTGCGGCTGATCAGTGACATCTTCGCCTACTGCCACAAGGAACTACCGCGCTGGAACACGATCTCCATCTCCGGCTATCACATGGCCGAGGCCGGGGCGAGCCCCGCGCAGGAGATCGCGTTCACCCTGGCCAACGCGAAGGAGTATGTGCGCACCGCGATCGCCGCGGGCCTGGACGTCGACGACTTCGCGCCGCGCCTGTCGTTCTTCTTCGTCGCCCGGACCACGCTGCTGGAGGAGATCGCCAAGTTCCGTGCCGCCCGCCGCATCTGGGCCCGGATCATGCGCGACGAGTTCGGCGCGAAGAATCCCAAGTCCCAGATGCTGCGCTTCCACACGCAGACCGCCGGTGTGCAGCTGACCGCCCAGCAGCCCGAGGTCAACCTCGTCCGGGTCGCCCTGCAGGGCCTGGGCGCGGTGCTGGGCGGTACGCAGTCCCTGCACACCAACTCCTACGACGAGGCCATCGCCCTGCCCACCCAGAAGGCGGCGCGGCTGGCCCTGCGTACCCAGCAGATCATCGCCTACGAGACCGACGTGACGAAGACCGTGGACCCGTTCGCCGGGTCCTACGTCATGGAGTCGATGACCGACGACCTCGAAGCGGCGGCGCTGGAGCTGATCCAGGCCGTCGAGGACCGCGGCGGCGCGGTCGCGGCGATCGAGCAGGGTTTCCAGAAGTCGGAGATCGAGAAGTCGGCGTACGGGATCGCCCTGGAGATCGACAGCCAGGAGCGGACCGTGGTCGGCGTCAACAAGTACGTGCTGGATGAGGAAGAGCCCTATGAACCGCTGCGGGTCGACCCGCAGATCGAGATCGACCAGTGCGAACGCCTCGCGGCGCTGCGCAGAGGACGGGACAACGACGCCGTACGACGAGCCCTCGGCGCCCTTCGCACTGCGGCGCGGGGCACGGACAACGTCCTGCCCCCGATGCGCGAGGCCCTGGGGCTGCGCGCCACGGTCGGCGAGGTCTCCCACGCCCTGCGCGACGTCTGGGGCGTGCACGTCCCTCACGACATTTTCTGACGCATGAGAACGGCCCTGTCACGGGGAGCCGTCGCACATCGCTTCCGGAGTACACCATGACACCTCCTTACGACCTGCCGCGTCGGCCTTCGATTCCGGCCCGCCCCTTCCACCCCAGAACGCTGAGACGCCATGACGTCACGGTGCTTCCCGGCGCGGGTCTGGCGCCCCGCGACAACCCGTTCGCCGTCGACCAGAAGGGACCCGCCCGGTGAGCACCCGGCCCACACAACCGTCCGACGCCGACCTTCACACGACCGCGGGGAAGCTCGCGGACCTGCAGCGCCGTATCGACGAGGCGACGCACGCCGGCTCCGAGCGCGCGGTGGAGAAGCAGCACGCCAAAGGCAAGCTGACGGCCCGTGAACGGATCGAACTGCTCCTCGACGAGGACTCCTTCGTCGAGTTCGACGAGTTCGCCCGTCACCGCTCCACCGACTTCGGCATGGAGAACAACCGCCCCTACGGCGACGGAGTCGTCACCGGCTACGGAACGGTCGACGGCCGCCCCGTCGCCGTCTTCTCCCAGGACTTCACGGTCCTCGGCGGCTCCCTCGGCGAGGTCTTCGGCCAGAAGATCATGAAGGCGATGGACTTCGCCCTCAAAACGGGCTGCCCGGTCATCGGCATCAACGACTCCGGCGGCGCCCGTATCCAGGAGGGCGTCATGGCGCTGGGCATGTACGGCGAGATCTTCCGCCGCAACACCCACGCCTCCGGTGTGATCCCGCAGATCTCCCTGGTCGTCGGCCCCTGCGCGGGCGGCGCGGTGTACTCCCCCGCGATCACCGACTTCACGGTCATGGTCGACCAGACCTCACACATGTTCATCACCGGCCCGGACGTCATCAAGACCGTCACCGGCGAGGACGTCGGCTTCGAGGAACTGGGCGGCGCCCGCACCCACAACGCCACCTCAGGCGTGGCCCACCACATGGCGGGCGACGAGAAGGACGCCATCGAGTACGTCAAGCAACTCCTGTCCTACCTCCCCTCGAACAACCTCAGCGAACCCCCGGCCTTCCCCGAACAGGCCGACCTGGCCGTCACGGACGAGGACCGCGAGCTGGACGTACTGATCCCCGACAGCGCGAACCAGCCGTACGACATGCACACGGTCATCGAACACATCCTGGACGACGCCGAGTTCTTCGAGACCCAGGCCCTCTTCGCGCCGAACATCCTCACCGGCTTCGGCCGCGTGGAGGGCCACCCGGTCGGCATCGTCGCCAACCAGCCCATGCAGTTCGCCGGCTGCCTGGACATCGACGCCTCCGAAAAGGCAGCCCGCTTCGTCCGCACCTGTGACGCCTTCAACGTCCCGGTCCTGACCTTCGTCGACGTCCCCGGCTTCCTCCCGGGCGTCGGCCAGGAACACGAAGGCATCATCCGCCGCGGCGCCAAGCTCATCTACGCCTACGCGGAAGCCACCGTCCCCCTGATCACGGTCATCACCCGCAAGGCCTTCGGCGGCGCCTACGACGTCATGGGCTCCAAACACCTCGGCGCCGACCTCAACCTCGCCTGGCCCACCGCCCAGATCGCCGTCATGGGCGCCCAGGGCGCAGTCAACATCCTCCACCGCCGCACCATCGCCGCAGCCCCCGACGACGAACGCGAAGCAGTCCGCGCCCGCCTCGTCCGGGAGTACGAGGACACCCTCCTCAACCCCTACACCGCGGCCGAACGCGGCTACGTCGACGCCGTCATCACCCCCTCCGAAACCCGCCGCCACCTCATCCGCGGCCTGCGTCAACTCCGCACCAAACGCGAAACCCTCCCCCCGAAGAAGCACGGAAACATCCCCCTGTAGGAGCCATCGTGATCAAGGTCGTACGGGGAAACCCGACCCCCGAGGAACTGGCCGCCGCACTGGCGGTGGTCCGGGCCCGCGCCGCGGCGGCAGCGTCCGTTCCCCCGGCTCCCGAGCGGCTGGACGAATGGGCGGACAAGACACGCAACATCCCGCGTCACACCCTCACGCAGCCGGGGCCGACAACCTGGCGAACCTCCTACTGGCCCCGTTGAACGAACGGAGCCCACCCCGTCTGCCGACTCTTGGATAACTCATGAATGCCCTGCAACAGCGCCCGGAGCGCGCCGATCCCGCTCCGATGCCGCCCGCCCGCGTGGTGATCGCCAAGCCAGGACTCGACGGCCACGACCGTGGTGCGAAGGTCATCGCCCGGGCTCTGCGTGACGCCGGCTTCGAGGTCATCTACACCGGCCTGCACCAGACCCCGGAGCAGATCGTCGCTACCGTCATCGCCGAGGACGCGCCGCTCCTCGGGCTGTCCGTGCTGTCAGGCGCTCATCTGACCATCGTCGAGAGAGTGGTCAAACTGCTGGATCAGGAAGATGCCGGTGACGTCCGTGTTCTTGTCGGCGGCATCATCCCCGTCGGCGACATCCCCACGCTGGAAGCCATGGGCGTCGACGCGGTCTTCACCCCCGGCTCGGGCATCGGCCGGATCGTCGAGGCAGCGCACCGCCTTACTACGTCACACAGCGACACGCTGGAGCCGGCATGCTGACCAAGGTGTTGATCGCCAACCGAGGCGAAATCGCTGTCCGCGTCGCCCGGGCGTGCCGGGACGCCGGGATCGCGAGCGTGGCCGTGTACGCCGATC
>NZ_JBHVDX010000028.1:0-66093 GCF_042802555.1 Streptomyces sp. NPDC057474
CCGTAGCCTCGTACGGTTCGCGCGCCACACGCGTGCGTGATGGGTCAGGGGCGACGGGTTACGACGCGCGCACCTCGTACGCCGTGATCCGTACCGTCTCGTCGTCCAGGCACTGCCCGCTCTCCAGGTCGAAGCGCTGCTTCAGGAGGGGGGAGGCCACGAACGGGCGGCCCTGTTGGCTGCCGGTGAGGCCGCGGGAGAGGACGGCGGCGCCACCGAAGGGGTCGCGGTTGTCGACGGCGTACAGCTTGCCCGCGCGGTCGAGGAAGAGCGCGGCCTGGTTGCCGTCGGGGAGGAGGGCGGCCACGCCGCGGCCCGGGGTCAGCAGGGTCAGGTCACAGACCGTGAACCAGCCGTCCGCCAGCCGCAGCTGGACCTTCACATCGGTTTTCTCGGGAGCGAGGGTCATCGCTGGGCGCTTCCTTCCAGGACATCGGCGGGCCGCAGGCCGATGGACAGCAGCGGCAGGTCGGGCTTGATCTGGTCGCGCTCGGGGACGAAGCCGACGACCGGGTCCGGGGTGTCCGGGGCGTTGACGAAGGACACGAACCGGGCGAGCTTCTCGGGGTCGTTGATGGTCGAGGCCCACTCGTCGGCGTAGTGGGAGACGTGGTCCGTCATCAGGGACTCCAGCTCCTCGCAGATGCCGAGGGAGTCCTCCACGACCACGTCCCGGACGTGGTCCAGGCCGCCGGGGATCCGCTCCAGCCACGTCGAGGTGCGCTCCAGGCGGTCCGCGGTGCGGATGTAGAACATCAGGAACCGGTCGATCAGCTTGATCAGTTCGGCGTCGTCGAGGTCCTGGGCCAGGAGGTCCGCGTGGCGGGGGGTGGCGCCGCCGTTTCCGCCGACGTACAGGTTCCAGCCGTTGGAGGTGGCGATGATGCCGAAGTCCTTCGACTGGGCCTCGGCGCACTCGCGGGCGCACCCGGAGACCGCCGACTTCAGCTTGTGGGGCGACCTGAGCCCCCGGTAGCGCAGCTCCAGGTCGATCGCCATGCGGACCGAGTCCTGGACGCCGTAGCGGCACCAGGTCTGGCCGACGCAGGACTTCACGGTGCGGAGCGACTTGCCGTAGGCGTGGCCGGACTCGAAGCCGGCGTCCACCAACCGGGCCCAGATGATGGGGAGTTGCTCGACGCGCGCACCGAACATGTCGATCCGCTGGCCACCCGTGATCTTCGTGTAGAGACCGAAGTCGCGGGCGATCTCGCCGATCACGATCAGGCCCTCGGGGGTGATCTCACCACCGGGGATGCGCGGGACGACCGAGTACGAGCCGTTCTTCTGGAGGTTGGCCAGGAAGTGGTCGTTGCTGTCCTGCAGCGCCGCCTGCTCGCCCTCCAGGACGTAGCCGCTGGCGCCGATGGTCGGAGCGAGGGAGGCGATGATCGAGCCGACCGCCGGCTTGCAGACCTCGCAGCCGTCGCCGCCCTTGGCCTCGTCACGGCCGTACCGGTCCAGCAGCTGCTGGTAGGTGTTGATCCGCAGGGCGAGGACGATCTCGTACAGCTCCTCGCGGGTCTGCGAGAAGCAGCCGCACAGGCCCTTGTCGACGACCACACCGCTGGCTTCCAACTCGGCCGTGACCAGCTGGCCGAGGACCTTGACGCAGGAGCCGCAGCCCGTACCGGCCTTGGTGCACTTCTTGACCTCGGGCACGGTGGTGCACTGGTGGTCGGTGACCGCGCCGCGGATCGCGCCCTTCGACACGTTGTGGCAGGAGCAGATGATCGCCTCGTCCGGCAGTGCGGACGGGCCGAGCTGCGCGCCGCCGCCGGAGCCCGCCGGGAGGACCAGGGACTCGGGGGAGACGGGCGGGACGGAGCCGGTGAAGGCCCGCAGCGTGCCGTACGCCTCCGCGTCGCCTACCAGGATGCCGCCGAGCAGTTCGCCGTCGCGGCCGATGACCAGCTTCTTGTAGACGCCCGAGCGGGAGTCGGAGTACACGACGTCCAGGCAGTCGGCGGTCGCGCCGTGCGCGTCACCGAAGGAGGCGACGTCGACGCCCAGCAGCTTCAGCTTGGTCGACATGTCCGCACCCGTGAACGAGGCCTCGTCCGCCGCGATCGTCGCGGCGGCCGTCTCGGCCTGCTCGTAACCGGGGGCCACCAGGCCGTACACCCGGCCGTCGGAGGCCAGCGCGCACTCGCCGATCGCGAACACCTGCGGGTCGGCCACGGTCCGGCACTGCTCGTCGACGCTGATGCCGCCGCGCTCGCCGACCGTCAGACCGCAGTCGCGGGCGAGCTGGTCGCGGGGGCGGACACCGGCGGAGAACACCACCAGGTCGGTGGCGAGTTCGGAACCGTCGGAGAGCTTCATGCCGGTGACCGCGCCGTCCTCGCCGACGACGATCTCCTGCGTGCCCACACCGGTGTGGACCGACAGGCCCATGTCCTCGATGGTGCGCAGGAGCGCGGCGCCACCGCCGTCGTCCACCTGCACGGGCATCAGCCGGGGCGCGAACTCCACGATGTGGGAGGTGAGTCCGAGGCCCTTCAGCGCACCGGCCGCCTCAAGACCGAGCAGACCGCCACCGACCACGGCACCGATCTCGGCCTTCTTCGCGTACTCCTCGATCGCGAAAAGGTCCTCGATCGTGCGGTAGACGAAGCAGCCCGCGGCGTCCTTGTTCGGGACCGGCGGCACGAAGGGGTACGAGCCGGTGGCGAGAACGAGGGTGTCGTACTCGAAGACCTGGCCGGAGCGCGCGGTGACCTTCTTGGCCTCACGGTCGATCGTCTCCGCCGGGTCGCCGACGAAGAGCTCGATGCCGTGCGTCTCGATGAACTCCATGTCGGTCATCGACAGGTCCTCGGGCGTCTTGCCCGCGAAGTACGAGGTGAGCGCCACTCGGTCGTACGCCGGGCGCGGCTCCTCGCACAGCACGACCACGCGGTGCGTGGCGGTCAGGCCGCGCTCGGCGAGCGCCTCGAGGAAGCGCTGGCCGACCATGCCGTGGCCGACGAGCACGATCGTGGGGGTGGCCCCCAGGGTGGCGGACATTCAGGAGCCTCCATCGTTGGTGAGCAGGTGGAGCAGGGGAGCGCCGTTCGCGGGGAGCGGCTCCGCTCCCTCCCAGGCGCGGGCGAGCGCGCCCACGGTGCCGAGTTCGCCGACGAGCACGCCGCCGACCAGGCGGTCGTCGCGGACGACGACCTTGCGGTAGGTGCCGCGGGTGGCGTCGGCGAGCTGGATGACGTCGTCACCGGGCCGGGGCTCGGTCTCGCCGAACGCGGCGAGATCGAGGAAGTCCGCTCCGGCGAGCGTCAGCCGGGTCAGGGCGCGGGTGCCGGTGTAACGAGCGGCCGGGGAATCAGCGTCACCCGCCAGCAACTCGGCGAGTACGTCGGCCTGTTCGAGCGCCGGAGTGGCGAGCCCGTACACCGTGCCCTCGAACTGGGCGCAGTCGCCGATCGCGTGGATGCGCGGGTCGGAGCTGCGCAGCTCCTCGTCGACGATGACGCCCTTGTGCACCGCGAGCCCCGCCTCCTGGGCGAGACCCGCGCGGGGACGGACCCCGCAGGCGATGACCACGAGATCCGCGTCGAGCGCGTACCCGTCGGCCATCGACACCGATCGCACGGTCCCGCCGACGCTGCGCACGGCACGTACGCGCGTCTCGGTGTGCACCTCGACGCCGAGGTCGGCGAGGTGCCGACGGACCAACTTCGAGGCGGACGGGTCGAGCTGACGCTCCATCAGCCGTTCGCCCTGCTGGGCGAGGACGACCTGGGCGCCGCGCAGGGCGAGCGCCCGGGAGGCGGAGACCCCGAGGAGCCCACCCCCGATGACGACGGCCCGCGCACCCGGCCGTACGGCCTTCGACAGGCGCATGCAGTCGTCCATGGTCCTGAAGGCGTGCACCCCGTCGGGGAACTCGTGCCGCTCCGGGTCCCAGAGGCCGCGCAGCGGCGGCAGCACCGGGTTCGAGCCGGTCGCGAGGACCAGCTTGTCGTACGCGATCTCCGTACCGTCCGCGAGATGTACGGCTCGCATCTCGCGGTCGATACGGACCACCCGGCCGCGCGTCAGCTCGGCGGGGGCGGGCAGTGCGATGACCTCGGGCGCGTACCGCCCGGCCAGGACCTCGGCGAGCAGCACCCGGTTGTACGGTGTGTGCTCCTCCTCGCCCACCAGCGTGGCGGGCATGCCGAGCTCTCCGAGCCGCCGGGCGAGACGTACACCCGCGAGGCCGGAGCCGATCACCACCACACGCTCATTCGAGGTCATGCCCTTGAGCGTGCGGTGCCGGTGTTACCCGACCGCATCGCATCTGTTTCCCACGAGGAACGCTGCCCTCCCCGCGGCCCCGAGCGGAGTGTGAGGGGTTTCCGGAAGGGCGGGGTGGGGTGTGAGGACGCCCGGGATCACGCTGCTGACCTGGCGATACGGGGGCCATGCAGGCGTATACGGGAGGGCGGGGGAGGGAGGCTGGAGAGGCGGCCGCCCCGGGCGGCGGTGCCGTAGGTCACGCTCGGGGGTCACGAGGCGGGCGGCGGCGGAACATTTCCGGTCGCGGATCGGTGGGGAATGCGGCAGGGCGAAGACGAGGTGGGGCGCTCGGCGAGAGTCCCCGGCGCCGAACCTCAGAAGATCCTCAGGTCGATGGACGGCGCACCTATCCCACCGCATAGGGTCGCGATCATGCCCGACATATCGCTGACCATGGTCGTAGTCCTCTGCCTCGCCGCCCTCGCGGCCGGCTGGATCGACGCCGTGGTGGGCGGCGGCGGGCTCCTGCTCCTCCCCACCCTCCTCCTGGGGCTGCCGAACGGAGCCTCCGCCGCGCAGTACGCGCTCGGCACCAACAAGGCGGTCGCCATCGTCGGTACGACGGGCGCGGCGGTGACGTACGCCCGCCGCACCCCCGTCGACGTGAAGATCGCCGTACGGATCGGTCTGGCGGCGCTGGCGGGCTCGACGGCCGGGGCCTTCGTGGCCGCGGGCATGAGCACCGAGGTCCTGAAGCCGGTGGTCATGGTGGTCCTCCTCGCCGTGGGAGCCTTCGTGATCCTGCGCCCCTCCTTCGGCACGACGGCCCCCGCCACGGGCCCCGTCTCCGCGCGCCGCGTCCTCGCCGCGATCGGCCTCGCAGGCGTCGGCATCGGCTTCTACGACGGTCTGATCGGCCCCGGCACCGGCACGTTCCTGGTGCTCACCCTGACCGCCGTCCTCCATCTCGACCTGGTCACGGCCTCCGCCACCGCCAAGATCGTCAACTGCTGTACCAACGCGGGCGCCCTCGCCACCTTCGCCTGGAAGGGCACGGTGTACTGGCAGCTGGCGGCCCTGATGGCGGTCTTCAACCTCGTCGGCGGGACCGTCGGCGCCCGGACCGCCCTCAAGAAGGGCAGTGGCTTCGTCCGGGTCGTCCTGCTCACGGTGGTGTTCACGCTGGTGGCGAAGATGGGGTACGAGCAGTGGGTGGCGTGAGCGACGGCGGACGATATTCGGGCCGTCGGGCCGTCGGTGATCAGCCGACGCGGCTGCCCGTGAGGTGGGCGAAGACGACCACGTTCCCCTGGTAGCCGGTCGACCTCGAATACCCGCCGCCGCAGGTGATGACCCGCAACTCCGGTCTCGCCGCCGCCCCGTACACCTTCTCGTCGGGGAAGTTCCGCGCGTCGTACACCTCCACCGCGTCCACCGTGAACACCGCGATCCCGCCGTCCCGCCGGTCCACCTCGACGGTGGCGCCCCGCTTCAGCGCGCCGAGGCCGTAGAAGACGGCGGGGCCGTCGGCGTTGTCCACGTGGCCCGCGACGATCGAGGTTCCCCGCTCACCCGGGGTGGTGCCGGCCTCGTACCAGCCGGCGAGATTCACCTTCGCGGCGGGCGGGACATCGAGGCTGCCGGTGGGGGTGAGGCCGAGCCCCATGAGCGGCGCGTCCACGCGGATGGAGGGGATACGGATGCGGTCGGGCGGGGAGGGCGGCAACGCGACGGCCGCCGGCTCGTCGGCCCCCGACGCGCTCGATGCGCTCGAAGCACCGGAATTACTCGACGTACTCGGCGTACTGGAACGGATGTGGGCCTGCGCGGCCGACGGCTGCGGCGGCGCGTGCGACGCGGTGCCGTTGCGCAGCAACCACGCGCCGGAACAGAGGGCGACCACGGTGACCCCGGCTATGACGGCATTGGCGAGCCGACGCACAGAAAAACCTCCTCTCGGGCCGTGCTGGGCGTTCAGGGAGTCCGCCGACGGTGTCTCTTCGGCGCCCTGCGGCCCTTGGCCCTTCGGCCCCTCGTCGTCTCCAACCCATGGGGTCGTCTCACCCCGTTGTCATCCCCTTGTTCCTCCCCTCCGGGCCGAGGGGCGTCGGGCCCGGAGGGGAGGGGGGCGGCGGTACCGGCGGACGGACGGCGGAGGGTGTCCGTCAGATCCCGTCGCCTCTCGCCCGGCGATGGAGGAGCCAGGTACCGCCCGCGGCGGCGACGGCCAGAGCCGCCACACCCGCCGCGGTCTGCACGGGGTCGGGACCGAGTGCGCCACCGACCCCCGTCTTCACACTTCCCCTCGGATACGTCGGCTGCGCGGTACGCGTGCCGGTGAGGGAGACCACCAGGTCGCCGGTGACCCGACGGCCATCGTCCGCGCAGGTCGCGACGATCTCGTACGTCCCCGGCTGCGCGCTCGGCGGTACCTCGAACCGCCCGTCGAGCTGCCGTTGCCCGGCGCCGGGTGCGAGCGGGAAGGCGTCGGCCCCGACCGCGCCCGCGTCCCCCGTCGCCGTACCGTCCGCGCCGCAGGCCGCCGTACGGACGGTGACCTCGTCGCCTGGGACGACGGCGGCGGGGGACAGTTCGAGCCGCCCGGTGCCCTCACCGCCGTACGCGGGTGCGGCGGCCAGGGCCGCGAAGGCGATGGCGAGCGTGGTTGCGGTCAGCGGCCGGGCGGTACGTCGCATCGTGCTAGCTCCTCCGAGAGTCCTCCGTTCCCTTCCGAGGTAAGTGGCACACCGGCCCGAGCGCTTCCTGATAGGGCGTCAGAAATGATGTGAACGGGTGTCAGGGGGGCGGGGGAGGAGGGCGGAGCGGGAGATGTTTGAGCAGGTCATCGGGGTGGAGCGGGTGTGGCGGAGAAGAGAAGGCGATGGGTGCGCGGCGGGGGTGTGAACGGGTGACCGGGGGTGGTGTGGTGAGGCTCGGGCGGTGGCTTCGGGGTGCTGGCCCCGCGGACGGCGGCTTCGTCGGCTGTGGCTACCGGGGGTGCTCCGGGGCGGCGGATCCGACCGGCATCGACAACGGCTTGACCTCAAGCCAAGTCGATGGCGGATCCGACCGGCATCGACAACGGCTTGACCTCAAGCCAAGTCGAGGTACGAGGGTGATGGCCATGAAGACCGCTACGAACACTCACGCGGCCACGGGTCCCGCGCCCGCGCCCGCTTCCGCCCCTGACGACGCTCCCACCCCCACCCCCGCCACCCCGGTCCGGGTGACGCTGGTCATCGGCAGCAACCGAACCGGCCGTTTCGGTTCGGTGATCGCCGAGTGGCTGCTGGGCCGGGTGCGGGAGCACGACGGCTTCGAGGTCGACGTGGTGGATGTCGCCGAGGCCGATCTGCCGACGACCTTCGAGCCGACCCCCGAGGCCACGGCACGGCTGGCCGAGATCACGCCGAAGCTGGCGGCGGCCGAGGCGTTCATCGTCCTGACCCCCGAGTACAACCACTCCTATCCGGCGGCCCTCAAGAACCTCATCGACTGGCACTTCCACGAATGGCGCGCCAAGCCCGTCGCCCTCGTCTCCTACGGCGGCATGTCAGGCGGTCTCCGCGCGGCCGAACACCTCCGGCAGGTCTTCGCCGAACTCCACGCCACCACCGTCCGCGACACGGTCTCCTTCCACAACGCGCACGCCTCCTTCGACGAGGCCGGCCACCTCAAGGACCCGTCCGCCCCCAACTCCGCGGCCCAGGTGATGCTGGACCAGTTGTCATGGTGGGGCCGCGCTTTGCGCGAGGCGAAGGAGAGGCGGCCGTACGGGGGTTGAGGGGGCGGCCCCGTCGACTGGGGATGGGACGGGTAGGGGCGGCGGGGGCGAAAAGCGATACCGCCACCACCACCCCACTGCCGCGTCACCTTCAGCACCCGCCCCCGGGCCCCGGAACCTCCGGCGACGGCTCCACAGGAGCGGGCGTCTCCGGCGCCGGATCGACCACCTCCGGCGGGGCAGGCGCCTCCTCTACGGGCGCCTCCTCTACGGGGGTGGGCTCGGCGGGGGTCGGCTCGGCGGGGACGGGAACCTCCGGCGCCGGGTCCTCGGCCCCCGGCGTCTCGGCGCCGGGTGTCTCGGTCCCGGGTGTCCCAGCTCCCGGCGTTTCAGACCCGGGCGCTTCAGCCCCCGGCTCATCGACCTCCGGGTAACCGGTGCCGGGCTCTTCCGCGCCGGGCGCTTCGGCTCCCGGCTCATCGTCCCCAGGCTCCTCCACCCCAGGCGTACCCCCGCCCGGTGTCTCCGTGTCAGGAGTCTCATATCCCGGCGTATCGCTCCCGGGCGTATCACCGTCGGGGCCACCCGGGACTTCCGGCGCCCCTGGCGCCTGCGGAGTCTCAGGCGTTCCCGGCGCTTCCGGCGCCCCGGCGTCCGGCGGTTCGGGCGCAGCCCCCTCCGGCTCGTTCCCCTCCTCGCCGGCGCCGCCGTCCCCACCCCCGTCCCCGTGGCCGGTGCCGCCCTCGTCCCCGCCACCCGTCGGCGCGTCCGCATCCGGCTCCGTGTCCGGCGCGGTCTCGCCCCCCGGTGCCGTGTCGTCGTCCGCCGGAGTCCCGACCGCCGGCTCCTCCACGGCGTCCCCGTCATCCGCCGCCTGAGTCACCACGGTGTCGCGGTCACCGAGGCCCGTCGAGGCCACACCCGTGCCGACGACCCCCGACGCACCCGAACCCCCCGGCGAAACCACGGCATCCGTGACCGCGTCCCGGCGTTCGGCGACCTCGGGGGAGCGGGCCTCGGGCCGATGGGGCGCCGGAGCCTGCGCGACCGGCACCCGCTGGGGCGGGACCGCGCCCGAGTCGAGGGGCCCGAGGATGATGCCGGCCACGACGGCGGCGGCAGCCGCGGCCGCCCCGACGGCGGCGACCGTGGGGACCTTCGCCCCGCCCGCCCCGCCCGTCGCGGCCTGCCGTACCGCGTGCAGCAGTTGGCCACCACCGTGCCCACCCGCCCCACCCAGCGCGGCGGCCGTACCGGCGGAGCCCGCCGTGAGGGAGAGCAGCAGCTTGCCCCCGCCACCGCCCACGACGAAGACCAGCAGCGCCGGACCGACGAGCGCGGGAAGCCGGTCGTTGGTGCGCATCAGGACCGTGAGCCGTGCCCGGCAGTCGTCGCACGCGTCCACATGGCTGAGCAGTTGCTCGGACTGTCGCGAGGTCGCCGTACCGCGCACATACGCCGGCATGCGCCCCCAACGCACCTGACACGCCGGGTCGATCGGCGCCCCCGGCTGCTCACGCAGGAAGGCCTGGCGCATACCCTCACGCGCCCGGTGCAGCAGCACCGCCGTCGCGCCCTGCTTGGCGCCGATGCGCTGCCCGACCGTCTCCAGCGGCTGGCCCTCCGCCTCGGCCAGCCACAGCGCCTGCACCCACCGCTCGGGCAGCTGGCCCAGCACGCGCACCAACAGGTCGACCGAGGAAACCTGTTCGGCCGGGTCGGCGGCATCGGCCACCCGGACGTCGACCTCGGCCCGCTCGGGAGCCGTCGGATCCAGCGGTGTCTCACGCGCGGCGCTCCCGACGGCGGCCGCGAGATGCCGCACCGTCGTCATCAGGTACGCCGGCACGTTGTCGATCTCGTGCCCCGCCGACAGCCGCCGCCACACGCGGAAGTGCGCTTCGGAGGCGAGGTCCTCGGCGGTCCAGGAGTTCCTGGTGAGGGAGCGCGCGTACGCGACGAGGCGCGGATGCTGTTCCTCGAAGATCCGGGTGTACGCGGCGGTCGCGGACGAGGACAGGCCGTCGGTCATGGCAGGAACGCTCTCCAGTCCACTGCTGATGGGACGAGGACGATTTTGTATGCCGAGATGACAAAAATCTCAAGTAATCACAGAAAGTGACACGCGTCACAGCGGGTAACTTCGAAAACGGCGTAATACAGGGGGTCTTGGCGCGGTCGAGAGGGTGTGTCGTCCGAAGAAACGTCTGACGACACACGAACCCGCAACATCCGGGCATCCGAAGAGCCTGAACCACGTGAAGAAGTCGAAGCGCCCGAAGCGCCCGAAGCGCCCGAGTACCTGATGTGCCCGAACTGGAGACCGCTCATGCACCCCGCGCAGCCCACCCGGCCCACGCCTCCCGCTCTCGAACAACGCGCCCGCGCCTGCCTGATCACACCCGACTACGAGGAGGTCCCGGTACGCACCACCCTGCGCTACACCCCCGACGACCCCTTCGCCGTGCACATCGACTTCCCGGCCGGCGCCTCCGCCGACCACGCGAACGTGACATGGACGTTCGCCCGCACCCTGCTCGCCGAGGGGCTGGTCACCCCGGCCGGGATCGGCGACGTACACCTGTGGCCCTGCGGCCCGTTCCACACCGTCGTGGAACTCCACTCGCCGCACGGCATGGCCATGATCCGCTTCGACACGCCCTCGCTCCGCCGCTTCCTGCGCCGCTCGTGCGCCGTCGTCGCGCTCGGCGGTGAGGACCTGGAACCGGCGCTCGACGACGGCCTCGCGTCCCTGTTGGGCGGGGTCTGACACGCCCACCCGGAGCGCCCGCTATGTTCGACCCGATCATCCGGATATTCGGAGTTGGCATGCAGAAGACAGATGAACCGGCCGAAGGGGCGGTGACGGCCGAGTCGGAAGAGGCGGCGGAGTCGGAGATAGCCGTGGTGGTCCATGAGGCCACCCGCCACGAAGCGCCCCACGGCGAACGGCACGACCCCGACCTCGACCCCGACGCCACGCCCGACCACAACTGGCCCCGTCACTGGCCCCTGCTGCTCCTCGGCGCGGCCGTCGTCCCCGGCGTCATGCTGTTCGCGGTGGGGCGGTGGATGGAGGAACCGGCCGTGCAGGCGTGGCGGACGGTCTGTCTCTCCATCACCGTCCAGGCACTGCCGTTCCTGCTGCTCGGTACGGCCCTGTCGGGCGCCATCAACGCGTTCGTACCGGCGCGGGTGTTCACCCGGGTACTGCCCCGGAGGCCGGCACTCGCGGTCCCGGTCGCCGGTGCCGCAGGGGTGATCCTGCCCGGCTGCGAGTGCGCGTCGGTGCCGGTCGCGCACAGTCTGATCCGCCGAGGGGTCGACCCGGCCGCCGCCTTCGCGTTCCTGCTGTCGGCGCCGGCCATCAACCCGATCGTCCTGACCGCCACGGCCATCGCCTTCCCCGGCAGCCCCGAAATGGTGCTGGCCCGGCTGCTCGCCTCCCTCGTCACCGCCGCCGGGATGGGCTGGCTGTGGCTCTGGCTGGGGCGTGCGGAGTGGCTCAAACCGGTCGCGCGGCAGACGGGACACCGGCCTGGGCAGAGCCGCCGGCACGAGTTCCGGACCGGCTTCCAGCACGACTTCCTGCACGCGGGCGGCTTCCTCGTCGTCGGCGCGATGGCCGCGGCCACCTTCAACGTGCTCGTCCCGCGCACCGTGCTCGACACCTTCGCCGACTCGCCCTGGCTGTCGGTGTTGTTCCTCGCCGGGCTAGCCATCCTCCTCTCGGTCTGCTCCGAGGCCGACGCCTTCGTCGCCGCGTCCCTCACCGGCTTCTCACCCACCGCGCGGTTGACGTTCATGGTGGTCGGCCCGATGGTCGACCTGAAGCTGATCGCCCTGCAGACGGGCACCTTCGGCCGGGCCTTCGCGGTCCGCTTCTCCGCCGCGACAGTCGTCGTCGCGATCCTGTGCAGCGTCCTGATCGGAGCCGTACTGCTTTGACTGCTCCCCTCCCTGGAGGCAGGAGATTCCTGGCTCAATCGATGTCCCGCCCTGACGGCGACTCACCTTTCCCTGCCCTGCTCCGCAAGGATCCGATTCCTCCCCGGCCTGAAGGCCGGGGCATCCTCGGAGGTTCTCCGTGAAACGACCCCTGCAGGCGCTCCTTCTCCTCCTCAGCGGCCTCGGCCTCCTCCACGCCACCCTCCTCACCGACCACTACCTCAGATATGTCAAGGAGGGCATGCGCCCCCTCCTCATCGCCTCGGGCGCGCTGCTGCTGGTGCTGGGCGCGGCGGAGGCATGGTCACTGTGGAGACCGCGCGGTACCGGCGAGCAGGAGAGCCACGACGACGACCATGACCACGATCACGGTCAGGATCAGGGTGACGCCCACGGCCATGACCACTCCACCCCGCCCCGAGTCGCCTGGCTCCTGCTCCTCCCCGCCCTGAGCCTGCTCTTCTACGCCCCGCCGGCCATCGGCGCGTACACCGCCTCCCGCGAGGCGCCCAAGGCGGTGACGGTCACCGAACAGGCCGACTTCGACCCCCTGCCGACGACCTCACCCCTGCCGATGACCCTCACCGACTTCACGCGCCGGGTGCAGCAGGACCGCGACCGGGCCATCGACGGCCGCACCGTCCAGCTGACCGGCTTCGTCACCCCCGACAAGACCGGCGACGACGGGAACGCCGACTGGTACCTGACCCGCACCATCTTCAGCTGCTGCGCCGCCGACGCCCAGTTCGTGAAGGTACGCGTCCACGGCACCCCGCCCCCGCCCGACGACACCTGGGTCACCCTCACCGGCACCTGGCACCCCACCGGCACTCTCGGCACGAGTTCCGCCGACGCGGCCCTCGACGCCCACAGCATCAAAAAGATCACCCGCCCGTCCAACGGCTACACGGACGCCCTTCCGCTCACCACGCCCTGACCCACGGGAACACCCACACCATGCCTTCCAGGCCCGCTCCCGTCGACCACGGCGAGCACGAAACGATCACGTACAAGTCAGGGACGCTCCAGTCCGTCCTGCCCGTCCTGCTGGGGCTTCTGGGCGGCACAGCGCTTCTGTACGCGGGCCTCGCCCTGACCTCCGACCCGATGAGAAGCGACACACTGCGACAGTGTCTCTCGGGGGCGTTGACGGCCACGGTGGTCGTCGCGGTGCTGCGTCGCAACGACGAGGTGGCCCTGGCCGAGGACGCCCTCGTGGTGCGCGGCACCCGGCATCGGCGCATCCCCTGGACCGGCATCGAGCGACTGGAGGTACGTCGCATCCTCGGCGTACGCCAGATCGCCGTCCACACCACGGACGGCCGCCGCGCCATGCTGCACACCCCGATGTCCTTCGTCGACAAGGAGTTCGACCTGAAGGTCGAGATCCTCACTCAGTGGTGGCAGGCGCGGCGCTGAAGCGCACACCCGTCACACACACCCGTCACACACACCCTCACGCGCACCCGTCACGCGCACCCGTCACGCATACTCCGCCAACACTTCTCCCACAGCCCGCCGCCCCACTTCCGCCAGTACATGCCCTTTGTCGCGGTAGTAGTGCTCGGCGACGATCCCGAAGCACAGGGCCCATCCCCGCCCGCGCGCCCAGGTCGCGTCGTCGACGTCGGCGGTCTCGCGGAAGGCGGTGCGGGAGGCGCCGGTGAAGAGGGTCCAGGCCGGCAGCAGATCGCAGGCGGGGTCGCCGACGCCGAGCCCGCCGAAGTCGATGACGGCGGTGACGCGGCCGGCGGTGGTGAGGAGGTTGCCGGGCAGGAGGTCGGCGTGGACCCAGACGGGGGTTCCGGTCCACTGGGGGAGGCGGAGGGTCTCGTCCCAGACGGCGGTGGCGAGCGCCGCGTCCACCGCGCCGTCCGCACCCAGCCCACGGATCGCTTCCCGGACCTCGCCGTCGTTCGTACTCACCGGTCCACCCCGGAAGGACCTTGGCCCGCCCGTCGCGTCCACCTTGCGCAGCGCCGCCACGAAACGGCCCAACTCCTCGGCCGCGCACCCGAGATCGGTGACGGGAGCGTCGTACACGTTCTCGCCCTCCAGCCAGCGCAGCACCGACCACGGCAGCCCGTATCCCTCCCCGGGCCGCCCCTTGCCGAGCGGCTCCGGTACGGCGAGGGGCAGGTGCGGCGCCAGCAGCGGCAGCCAGCGGTGTTCCTTGTCGGCCTGGTGGGCACCATCGGGCTTCCGGGGAAGGCGTACGACCATGTCGTCCCCCAGGCGGTACATGACGTTGTCCGTCCCGGCGGCGGGAGCGGGGGTGACCGGCAGCCCGGCCCACTCGGGGAACTGCGCCACGACCAGCCGCCGGACGAGCGCCTCGTCGATGTCGAACTCGTCGGCGTGCAGCTTCCCTTGGGACGACGACATGGATCTCCGTAAATTCCGTGGCCGGGGGACAGCCGTGGAGCGTAGCCACGACCGCACCCCCCGGCCATGGAATTACGGGCGCTGCCAGGTGAGGTGACGGCGCATCAGCCGACCGAGACCGCACTCCACGCAGCCGCCACCGCGTCGTACTCCGTACTCCCCGACCCGTACAGGTCCCGCGCCGCGTTCAGGGTCGCCGTACGCGCCCCCGCGTAGTTCGTGGACGAGGTCATGTAGACCGTCAGGGCCCGGTACCAGATCGCGCCCAGCCTGTCCTTGCCGATGCCGCTCAGCGTCGAGCCGTTGCAGGTGGTGCTGGAGTGTTCGACGCCGCCGATGGTCCTGGTGCCGCTGCCCTCGGCGAGGAGATACGCGAAGTGGTTGGCGACCCCCGAGGAGTAGTGGACGTCCAGGTTCCCCACCGACGAACTCCAGCAGTCCGCCGAGGAGCCGTCCTTGCTCGGCTGGTCCATGAACCGCAGGGCCGGTTCGCCGAAGCCGGAGCGGACGATCTTCTCGCCGACGAGCCAGTCACCGGGGTCGGAGGCGTTGCCGGCGTAGAACTCGACCAGGGTGCCGAAGATGTCCGACGTGGCCTCGTTGAGGCCGCCGGGCTCGCCCGAGTACGTCAGGTCGGCCGTCGCGGAGGTGACGCCGTGGCTCATCTCGTGGCCGGCCACGTCCAGCGAGACCAGTGGGCCGAGCAGGTTCCCGTCACCGTCGCCGTACGTCATGCAGAAGCAACTGTCGTCCCAGAAGGCGTTGTTGTAGGCGTTGCCGTAGTGGACGCGGTTGTACGAGCCCCGGCCGTCGTTCGCGATGCCGTTCCGGCCGTGGACGTTCTTGTAGTAGTCCCAGGTGGTGTCGGTGCCGTACTGGGCGTCGACGGCCGCGGTGGCGCGGTCCGTGCTCGTGCCCGTGCCCCAGTGGTTGTCGGCGTCCGTGAAGAGGGTCGCGGGGGCGCGGCGGACGCAGATGCCGAGGAAGCAGAGGTCGGTCTGGTTCGCGGCGTCACCGGTGTACGTGTTGCCGCGTGTGGGGTCCTTGAGCTGGTACGTCGACCCGGAGAGGGTCGTCTCCAACGGAACCGTGCCGCCGTAGAGCGACCGGCCGTCGCCGGTCGCGGTCTCCAGCGCGTCCCAGGCGTCGATCTGCTTCCCCGTCGTGGCGTCCGTGACGACCGTGCGGGCGACCGGGTTGCCGGCCTCGTCCTGGGCCAGCGCGTCCGTCTGCCAGGCCAGCTTCGGGGCGCCGTGCAGGGCGTCGACGACCAGTCGGGGCTTGGACGTCAGCTTGCGGAGCGTCTCGCCGACGTTCGCGGCGCGCAGCGCGGCGGCGGCGATGTCGGCGGCCTTGGGCGCCTTGACGGTGGGCGTCACGGTGGGGAGGGTGATCTCGCGGGTCGTCGCCCGGTTCGCGCTCCGGTACTCGCCGCCGGGAGTGAGGTGGACGACGAAGTCGCCGCCCAGAACCGGGAGCTGACGGTACGTCCGGTCGTAGCGGACGTGCTGTGCGCCGTCCGCGTCCACGATCACGTCTCGTACGGTGGTGTCCTGGGCGGAGCTGAGCCCCAGGCTCGCCGCGCGGTCCCGCAGGACGTCGGCGGCGTTGGCGATCGCCGTGCTCCGGGTCGGTCTGTCGGCGGCCCCCGCGGTGGGGGTGAGCGTCGCGGCCAGCAGCGCGGCGGCCGCGACGGCGGTGCCGGTGGTGGCGAGGCGCGGGCGTCGGAGGTGCCGTATTCGGCTCATCTGTCTCCCAGGGACGGTGGTTGTTGGACTGACCACGGATGTCGACAGATTTAAGTGGGCATGACAGGCCGCGTCCAGCGTGTCGGCGGTGGGATGTGTGAGGGGTGAGAATCGTTTCTGCAAAGGCCTGCCCGGCCCACCCGTCCCACTCGGAAGAGTCCGACCAGTTGGAGAGGAGAACGGGTGCTCCCCTTCTTCGTCTACGGCACCCTCCGCCCCGGCGAGCACAATCACGACCTCTTCCTGCGCGGCCGCACCCGCGCCGAGGAGCCCGCCCGGATGCGCGGCATGGCCCTGTACGACGGCCCCGGGTACCCGTACGCCGTGGAGGAGATCGGCGAGAGGGCCCGGGGAGGGAGCGCGGTGAGCGGCGAACTCGTCACTGCCCGGCCCGAGTCCTACGCCGAACTCCTGCGCACCCTCGACGAGTTGGAGGAGTACACCGCGGGCGACCCGGCGAACCTCTATGAGCGGGTGGAACGTGAGGCCACCCGCGACGACGGCACGGTCGTACGGGCCTGGGTGTACGTCGCCGCCCCGACCGTCGCCGCCGGCCTGCGGGCCTGGGGAAAGCTGATCGAGAGCGGGGACTGGCGTACGCGCCGCTGAGCCGCCTGCCGCCTGCCGCCTGCCGCCTGCCGCCTGCCGCCTGCGGTCTGCCGCCTGTCGCCTGCGGTCTGCCGCACGCCGCCCTGCGGTCTGCGGTCTGCCGCACGCCGCCCTGCCGTCTGCGGTCTGCCGCACGCTGCCCTGTGGTCTGCGGTCTGCCGCACGCCGCCCTGCCGTCTGCCGTCTGCCGTCTGCCGTACGTCGCCACGGCGTGTGTGGACCGATGTGGACGACGGCATGGTGTGCGCGGGGGTGGGGCGTCACAGCCCCGCGCCCCTTCAGCGCGCGGCTGCGGTCAGCCTCAGCAGCAAGACCGACGGGGCTTCGGGCAGGCTCAACCGGAGCTCCGATCCGTCCCACTCGGCTGTGCCCGTTGTCGTTCTCGGGTGCAGGACCTCCACCTGTACGTCGCCCATGTCTCGGCCGGGTAGTGCGAAGGACCGTTCGGTGTCGCCTCCCCGGCGCCACACCGTCACGTACACCGGGGCCGTGCCCGCGACCGGCGGTCTCAGCCCCAGCGCGATCCAGTCGTCCGTCCAGCCCGGGAGGCCGAGGGGCCAGAAGGGCAGGGCGGTGCACAGATCGGCCCGAATGGCCTTGTACGCCGTCAAGCCATCCCGTACCAAATTTAGTTGATGCTCCGTCATGCGATCGAGATGGCCGGAGAGATGGATGCGGCCGAGGAGTGCGGAGCCGAGTGTGAAGGCGATCTCCGCGTCGGAGTGGGACGGTTGAGGGTAGGCCCAGACGGCGCCCTGTTCCGGGGGTACGGCGGTGGGGGCGGAGGCGGCGATGGGCGGATAGCGCAAGGGGTCCTGCTGGTCGGAGGTGGACTGGAGCTGGGCCACGGCCAGGGAGGCGCCGTCCATGCGCATGCCGCCGGAGGCACAGTTCTCGACGACCAGACCGGGGTGGCGGTCCAGGACCGAGGACAGCCAGGACAGCCAGGCCCGGGAGTGGGCGAGGTGGGCCGGTGCGGCGGTGGTGATGTTGTAGTCGAGTTTCAGGTAGCCGACGCCCCACTCGCCGACGAGGCGGTCGACCGTCTCGTCGAGGTGGGCGCGGGCCGCCGGGTGGGTCAGGTCCAGCTGGTGGCGACCCTGTTCGGTCACCCGGGTGCCGTCCTCGTGACGGAGGAATGCCTCGGCGGGCAGTTCGTCGGCGAGGGGACTGCGGACCCCGATGACCTCCGGCTCCAGCCACAGCCCCGGCACCATCCCACGCTCCCGGATCCGGTCGAGCACGACCCGGATACCGCCACCGGGACCACCGCCGGGGAAGCGCCGCGCCGACGGCAGCCAGGCGCCGACACTGTCCCACCAGCCCCCGGGTGAGTCGCCGTTCTCCCTATCGCCGTTCTCCGTATCGGCGCTTTCCTCGATGTCCCCGCTTTCCTCGATCTCCCGGCTCTCCCCGCTCTCCCCGCTCTCCCCGTCGTCGTACCACCCCGCGTCCACGCAGAAGTACTCCGCGCCCACCGCCGCCGCCGCGTCGATCAACGGCAGCAGCTTCTCGGTGGTCGGGTCGCCCATCAGGGTGTTCATGTAGTCGTTGAAGATCACCGGGAGTCGGGTGTGGTCCGGGTGCGGGCGGCGTACGACCCGGCGGTAAGAGGTCAGGGCGGCCAGGGCCCCGTCGAAGCAGGTGCCGAGGGCGAGGGCGGCCCACTCGGTCGTGAACTCGGCGCCCGGCTCCAGGACTTCGCGCCACTGGTGCTCGTCGTGGGTGGGGCCGCCGAGCGCGAGGTACGTCCGGCCCGCCGACGCGCCGGCCTCCCAGACCCAGCTCGACGCGGACTCGATCTGCCACAGCCAGCTGCGCGCGTCCGTACGGTGCTGGAGGGCGCCCATCGCGAGATGCCCGTCGGTGGGCCAACTGCCGCGCCCGGCAAGGCGTGCCGCCGCGTGGCCGGTACCGCCGTGCACCTCGTGGTTGATGTCGGGCACGGAGTCCCGCAGCGGCTCGGCGTACCAACGGCACTCCGCGAGCCAGTCGTTGCGCGCCCGGAAGACGGACAGCTCGTCGGGGGAGGGGAGGCCGCCGAGGAGCAGGCTGCCTACGGAGCGCACGGTGACCGTCTCGGTGCCGTCGTTGCGCAGCCGGACCCGGGAACGCAGGACGGGGATGCCGTCCGGTGAGGCGTACTCGACGAAAGCGGTCAACCCGCTCGCCGGATCGTGGAGTTCGAAGGACAGCCTGTGCCAGCCCTCGCCGTCGGCGGAGCCGGACGCGGAGCCGAGCGTGGTGCCGTACGTGGAGTGGTGCGCCCGGTATCTCAGGCGCCCGCCGATCGCCGTGCCGGTGAAGCGCGGTCTCGCCCAGCCGGTGCCGTCGCCGAGCAGGACCAGGTCGACCAGGGGCAGCGAGGGTCCGGACTTGGTCTCCTCGGGGCCGGGTTCGGGTTCGCCGGAGTGGCGGACCCGCAGCAGCCGGGGCGTGTCGCCGCTCAGGTCGAAGTCGGCGGTGAGTGCGGAGTGGCCCCAGCGGTACGAGAGGCTCCACGGGAACGAGTCGGTCCACTGGTGACTGTCGTGCTGCGGCATGCGATCCCCCCGGGTCGGCTGTACTCCCAAGTGTTCACGGCGAGCTGTGCGTCCGCTTTCCCCATCCTCCGTGAAGTGTCGGGATAACCACACAAGATCTACGTATCGAAAAGCATGAATGTTCAAGCACGCCGGGTATCGATGCCTATCACGGCAGCACCGTCCGCACCACCACCAGCACCACCGGCACCATCAGCGCCATGAGTACGAGGAGCCCCCACATGAACGCCGTCGCCCTGAACGAGACCGTCCTGCAGAACGCCCGCCCCGAAGCCGAGGCGTGGCTCGCCGAGTTCGTCGTGCGGCACGGCGGCTTCGTCGGATCCGTCCATCTCTCCGAGCCCGCGGAGGAGGGCGAGATCGTCCTCGTGGCCGCGCACAACCTGCCGCCGGCCGTGGTGAACGGCGCCGCCGTTGTCGTCATAGGCAAGGGCATGGCCGGGGTCACCGCCGAGCGCCGGGCGCCGATCGGCATCACCGACCTGCAGACCGACACCTCGGGCGTCGCCCGCCTGCCGGCCCGCGCCTCGCAGGCCAAGGGCTCGGTCACGCTCCCCGTCTTCGCGCCGGACGACCCGGCACGACTTCTTGCCGTGATCGGGCTGGGCTTCGCTGAGCGCAGGGAGTTCACGGCCGAGGAGACGGCGAAGTACACCGAGGACGCGACAACCGTACTGACGGTCCTCTGAGCCGTCGCCCGCCCGCCGGCCGGGCCCCCGGTCCCCCCACCCCTACTTCCCCACCGCCTCCACCCGGACCGCGCACGTCTTGAACTCCGGCATGCGGGAGGTGGGGTCGAGGGCCGGGTTGGTGAGGGTGTTGGCGCGGCCCTCGCCCGGCCAGTGGAACGGCATGAAGACCGTGTCGGGGCGGATGGCGGTCGTGATGCGGGCCGGGGCCACGGCCCGGCCCCGGCGGGAGACCACGGCCACCGGGTCGCCCTCCGCCGCGCCGAGCCGCTCGGCCAGCCGGGGGTGCAGTTCAACGAAGGGGCCGGGCGCGGCGGCGTTCAGCTCGTCGACCCGCCGGGTCTGGGCGCCGGACTGGTACTGGGCGACCACGCGCCCGGTGGTGAGCAGCACCGGGTACTCGGCGTCCGGCTCCTCGGCCGCCGCGCGGTGCGAGACGGGCACGAACCGGGCCCGGCCGTCCTCGGTGGCGAACCGGTCGAGGAAGAGGCGCGGGGTGCCGGGGTGCACGTCGGTGGCCGGGGTGGCCGGTGTCGGGCAGGGCCAGAACACCCCGTTCTCCTCCGCGAGCCGCCGGTAGGTGATCCCCGAGTAGTCGGCGGGCCCGCCCGCGCTGGCCCGACGCAGCTCCTCGAAGACCTCCTCGGGGTCGGTCGCGAAGCCCTTCTCGACGCCCAGTCGGTTGGCCAGCTCGTGCATGACCTCCAGGTCGCTGCGGACACCCTCGGGAGGGGTGATCGCGCGCCGCCGCAGCAGCACCCGGCCCTCCAGATTGGTCATCGTGCCGGTCTCCTCCGCCCACTGGGTCACCGGCAGGACGACGTCCGCGAGCTCCGCCGTCTCCGACAGCACGACGTCGCACACGGCCAGGAAGTCCAGCGACTTGATGCGCTCCTCGATGTGCGCGGCACGCGGCGCCGACACCACCGGGTTGGAGGCCATCAGCAGCAGGGACTTGATGTCCGTGCCCAGTGCGTCCAGCAGTTCGTACGCGCTGCGGCCCGGGCCGGGCAGGCTGTCCGGGTCCACTCCCCAGACCTCGGCGACGTGCCGCCGGGCCTCGGGGTCGACCAGCTTGCGGTAGCCGGGCAACTGGTCGGCCTTCTGGCCGTGTTCGCGCCCGCCCTGCCCGTTGCCCTGCCCGGTGAGGCAGCCGTACCCGGACAGCGGCTGTCCGGCACGGCCCGTCGCCAGCGTGAGGTTGATCCACGCGCCGACGGTGTCCGTGCCCTTGGACTGCTGCTCGGGCCCGCGCGCCGTGAGCACCATCGCGTGTTCCGGCTCGCAGAACAGCCGTACCGCCTCGCGGAGTTCGGGAACGGACACCCCCGTGATCCGTTCCACGTACTCCGGCCAGTGCGCCATGGCCGCCGCCCGGGCTTCCTCCCATCCGCTCGTCCGCTCGCGGATGTACTCCTCGTCCGTCCGGCCCTCGGCCACGATCAGGTGCAACAGGCCGAGGGCCAGGGCGAGATCGGTGCCGGGGCGCGGGGACAGATGCAGGTCGGCCTGTTCGGCCGTACGGGTACGGCGCGGATCGATGACGATCAGCTTGCCGCCGTTCTCCTTCAGCTCGGTGAGATAGCGCAGCGCCGGCGGCATGGTCTCGGCGAGGTTGGAGCCGACGAGGACGACACACCCGGTCTTCGGGATGTCCTCCAGCGGGAACGGCAGCCCCCGGTCGAGCCCGAACGCCTTGATCCCGGCGGCCGCCGCCGAGGACATGCAGAAGCGGCCGTTGTAGTCGATCTGCGAGGTGCCGAGCACCACCCGCGCGAACTTGCCGAGCGCGTAGGCCTTCTCGTTCGTCAACCCGCCGCCACCGAACACCCCGCACGCGTCCGGACCATGTTCCGTACGCGTGCGGGTGAGCGCCTCGGCGATCCGGTCGAGTGCCTCGTCCCAGGAGGCGGGCTCCAGGACGCCCGCCCTTCTGACCAAGGGACTGGTCAGCCTGACCCGGGACGAGAGCACCGCCGGCGCCGTACGGCCCTTGCCGCACAGCGCTCCCCGGTTCACCGGGAAGTCCGCGCGCTCCGTGACCACTACGACACCGTCGGACCCGTCCGCACCGGGCGTCAGGTTCATTCCGCACTGCAGGGCGCAGTACGGGCAGTGGGTGGGCGTCGCGGAGTTCTGCATACCGTTCAGCGTGCGTCGGGCGTGTTACGCGCCGGGACGCTCCCCGTTACGCGACCGGCACGGGGACCTCCCGGCGCGCCCGGGCCCGGCGTGAGGAGCCGGATCCGAGTCCCCGGCGCGGTCCGCAGCCGCGGTGAACGGAGGGTGTGCCGATGTCCCGATTCTGTCACCGTAGGCGGCCGCTCAAGCGCGTACCGTGCACCTGTTCGGCCCTCGCGTGCTAAGAACTACGGGCGCCACAGACAACGGGGGTCGTGCCGTGAGCCCCGTGTGGCGTACGTCCTGTCACGTGGCCCGTGCGAGGGCCGTAGGGGGAAGAGGAACCACCACCGTGAACCGTATGCGCACCACCGTCGCCGTCCTGGGAGCCGCCGGGGCTCTCACCGCCGCCCAGCTGGGCTTCGCCGGGGCCGCGTCCGCAGCGTCCGTCGAGCCGCAGGCCGCCGTCGGGACGCAGGCCGCCGCGAACTGCCCGATCAAGATCACCTACCTGAAGAAGTTCTATGTGGACAACAACAACTGGGTGACCAACGGCGGTCTCCGGTTCGGTCTCACGAACTCCAGCAAGAAGGTGACCTTCAAGGACGTCAGCCTCAAGGTGACCAACACCAAGAGCCTCCGCTTCGGCAAGGCGACGGTGACGACCAAGGGTGCCCGGATCACCCAGAAGACGAACCAGATCGTCAAGGTCGCCGCCAAGACCCTCAAGCCGGGCAAGAGCGCCGCCTTCAAGGTCAGCACCCGCATGCTGCGCACCGACCTCTACGAGGTGAAGTTCGCCGTCTACGGCAAGACCTCGGACGGCAAGAAGTGGGGCTGCGCCGTGGACCAGGGCACCTGGGGCACCGTCCAGCACTAACCCGCCGACGCGAGCGCCGTGTCGACCCCCGTTTCCTCAGGACCGAGGAAGCGGGGGTCCGGCTCGAATATCGCGTCCAGGGAGGCCTTGCCCGCCGCGAACAGCTCCCGGGTGGCCCCGTAGTACCAGGTCCCGTCGTGCCGGTCCTGCACCCCGACGCCGTATGACTCGACGCCCGCCTCCTGGCACAGCGCGACCGCCCTGCGTATGTGGAAGCCCTGGCTGATGAGCACCGCGCGGTCCACGCCGAAGATCTTCTTGGCGCGGACACAGGAGTCCCAGGTGTCGAACCCGGCGTAGTCACTGACTATGCGGTCGTCGGGCACGCCGTGCTCGGTCAGGTAGCCGCGCATCGCGTCCGGCTCGTCGTACTCCTCGCGGCTGTTGTCCCCGGTGACCAGCACCACCTTGATCCGGCCCGACCGGTACAGCTCGGCCGCCGCGTCCAGCCGACGCGCGAGATACGGGGACGGCTCGCCCCTCCACAGCCCCGCGCCGAAGACCATGGCGACCTCGGTGCGCGGCACGTCGGCCGTGGTCCGCAGCCGGTCGCCCGCCGCCGTGAACATCCAGGTCGAGGGCAGCAGCGCCAGCGCGCACAGCACCATCACCGCCTGCACGGCCCGTCGCCGTCCCGCCCGCGTACGCGGCAGCCGAATGACGCGCGCGACCCGCCCGATACGCCGCACCGCGGCCCCCCGTCTCGTCGGACCCACGTATGTGTCCTGGTTGTTTCCGGCGGGCCCGACAGCGCCCGTCCTTCCGACCAACGAAGACGTCATCCGCATCGATCCGGTTCACCCCCCAGCGTGACAAGCTTCACTCGGACGAGTCGAAACGCCAGGTCACGGAGGTTCACACGCCCTCACGGCGCACGGTGAACCGCCGGAAAACACCCGTCACCACCGTGCAACGGGGAGGCAACGTCCCCCCGGCACCATCGGTGCATGACGGCGACGACGAGCAAGTCGAACGCGGACCTCGACAGTACGGCGCACATCATGAACCTGATCAGTGACCAACTGGCCTCCCAGCTCAGCCTCGTCTCCCGCAACGGAACCCGGCGCCCCACCCCGCCCGCGCTGGTCCTGGTGGCACACGGCAGCCGTGACCCGCGCGCCCTGGCGACCGTACGCACCCTCATGGAGCGCGTCCGCGACCAGCGCCCCGGCCTCGCCGTGCACCTCGGCCACATCGAGCTGAACGAGCCCCTGCTCCCCGACACCCTCGCCGCCCTCGGCGACCGGGAAGCGGTCCTCGTCCCCCTCCTCCTCAGCCGCGGCTACCACATCAAGCAGGACATCCCCGAGATGGCCGCAGCCGCCGAGGTCCGCACCCGCCTGGCCGCCCCCCTCGGCCCGCATCCCCTCCTCGCGGAGACCCTGCACACCCGCCTCGTCGAGGCCGGCTGGCGCACGAGGATGGACGACGCCACCCGCCGTACCAGCGCCGTGGTGCTCGCCGCCGCGGGCTCCCGGGACCCCGAGTCGAAGGTCGACACCGGCCGAACCGCACAGCTCCTCGCCGAACGCCTCGGTGTCCCCGTCGTCCCGGCCTACGCCACCACCGCCGCGCCCGACGTCCCCGACACCGTCCGCGCCCTCGCCGCCCGAGGCCGCACCCGCATAGCCATCGCCTCCTACTTCACCGCCCCCGGCCGCTTCGCCACGGAATGCGCGAACGCGGCCCCCTGGATAGCCGCGGCCCCCTTGGGCGCCCACCCGGCAATGGCCCGCCTGATCCTGCACCGCTACGACGAGTCCCTGACAGCCAGGACCAAGGCGGTGCCCGCGCTGGCGTCAGCCTGAGCCATCCGGCTCACTTCGAGGGGCGCGGGGCTGTATCGATACGCGGCTCCGCCGCGTGGGCGCGACCAGCCACGAACGACCCGCACCCGCCACAGCGCAGAACCCCGCAGACGATCAGGCGCCCATTTGTCACCCCCTCCCCGTACTGTCGAATCATGGAAGGCACCGCACCCCCCAGCCACGACACCCCCGTCGGCTACGACACCCCCTCAGCAGAACGATGGGCCCCGGAACCCGACAAACGCCCCGGTCGCACCGCCTTCCAACGCGACCGCGCCCGCGTACTCCACTCCTCGGCCCTCCGCAGACTCGCCGGCAAAACCCAGGTCGTCACACCCGGTACACGCAACATCGCCTGGGACTCCAGCCCCCGCACCCGCCTGACCCACTCCCTGGAGTGCGCCCAGGTCGGCCGCGAGCTGGGCGCGGCCCTCGGCTGCGACCCGGACCTCGTCGAGGCCGCCTGCCTCTCCCACGACCTCGGCCACCCTCCCTTCGGCCACAACGGTGAACAGGCACTGAACGAGTTCGCCGAGGACTGCGGCGGCTTCGAGGGCAACGCCCAGTCCCTGCGCCTGCTGACGAGGATCGAACCCAAACGCTTCGTACCGTCGGAGACCACCGGCGAACTCGTGAGCGTCGGCCTCAACCTCACCCGCGCCGCCCTGGACGCCGCCACCAAGTACCCCTGGCCGCGCGGAGCCCACCCCACCGAGCCGACGTCCCCCAAGTTCGGCGTCTACGATGACGACCGCCCCGTCTTCGACTGGGTCCGCAAGGGCGCCCCCGGCACCAGCGCCACCTTCGAGGCCCAGGTCATGGACTGGTCCGACGACGTGGCGTACTCCGTGCACGACGTCGAGGACGGCCTGCACGCGGGCCACATCGACCCCAACTGCCTGCACGCGGAGCCCGAACGGCAGGCGGTGTTCGAGGTCGCGCGCGGCCGTTACGTGCCCGCCGACACCGACCCGGCCGAACTCGCCGAGGCCCTCGACCGCCTCCTCGACCAGGAGTGGTGGCCGCACGGCTACGACGGAACGGCCGTCGCCCAGGCCCGCCTGAAGGACGCCACCAGCCAGCTCATCGGCCGCTTCTGCCTCGCCGCCGAGGGCGCCACCCGGCAGGCGTACGGCACCGGCCCCCTCACCCGGTACGCCGCCGAACTGGTCGTCCCGCGCGGGGCGCGTCTGGAGTGCGCGGTCCTCAAGGCCGTCGCCGACCGGTATGTGATGCAGCGGGCCGAGCAGGAGCGGCTCCGCGCCGACCAGCGGATCGTCGTCGCGGAGCTGGCCGAGGCGCTCACCGCCCGCGCGCCGGAGGGACTCGAACCCCAGTTCCGCGCACTGTTCGACACGGCTGCGGACGACCGTGCCCGCAAGCGGGTGATCGTCGACCAGATCGCCTCGCTCACCGACCCCTCCGCCCGCACGTTGCACGCGAGACTGACGGGGCGGATGTGACGGGGATATGACTGACACGTGACCCTCCGTGGCCTGATCGGGTCACTACCTCTTCCCGCATCACGCTGTGTGCGGGACGCTCGCATGTGGACGCACCCTTAAGAGGAGGCATCAAGTGGTCGACGCGGATCAGACATTCGTCATCGTCGGAGGTGGTCTCGCCGGCGCGAAGGCGGCCGAGACGCTCCGAGCGGAGGGCTTCACCGGCCGCGTGATACTGATCTGCGACGAACGAGACCACCCCTACGAGCGCCCGCCGCTCTCCAAGGGCTATCTGCTCGGCAAGGAGGAGCGCGACAGCGTCTTCGTCCACGAGCCGTCCTGGTACGCGCGCAACGACATCGAGCTGCACCTCGGCCAGACCGTCGACGCGATCGACCGTACGGCGAAGACCGTCCGCTTCGGCGACGACGGCACCCTCGTCCACTACGACACCCTGCTGATCGCGACCGGTGCCGAGCCCCGCCGCCTGGACATCCCGGGCACCGACCTCGCGGGCGTCCACCATCTGCGCCGCCTCGCCCACGCCGAGCGTCTCAAGGGCGTCCTCGCCGCGCTCGGCCGCGACAACGGCCACCTCGTCATCGCGGGCGCCGGCTGGATCGGCCTGGAGGTGGCGGCGGCGGCCCGCGAGTACGGCGCGGAGGTGACGGTCGTCGAGCCCGAGCCGACGCCGCTGCACGGCGTGCTCGGCCCCGAGCTGGGCAACCTCTTCGCCGAACTGCACCGCGAGCACGGCGTCCGCTTCCACTTCGGCGCGAAGCTCACCGAGATCGTCGGCCAGGACGGGATGGTCCTCGCCGCCCGCACGGACACGGGGGAGGAGCACCCGGCGCACGACGTCCTCGCGGCCATCGGAGCCGCTCCCCGCATCGGTCTCGCCGAGGCCGCCGGGCTGGAGATCGCCGACCGGGCGCACGGCGGGGGCATCGAGGTCGACGCGCGGCTGCGTACGTCCGACCCCTCCATCTACGCCGCCGGTGACGTCGTGTCCTTCCCGCACGCCCTCTTCGACACCCGGCTGCGGGTCGAGCACTGGGCCAACGCGCTCAACGGCGGGCCGGCCGCCGCCCGCTCGATGCTCGGGAAGGACGTCACCTACGACCGGGTGCCCTATTTCTTCTCCGATCAGTACGACTTGGGGATGGAGTACTCGGGGTGGGCGCCGCCCGGGTCGTACGACCAGGTGCTGATCCGGGGGGACGCCGGGAAGCGGGAGTTCATCGCGTTCTGGGTGAAGGAGGGGCGGGTGCTGGCCGGGATGAACGTGAACGTGTGGGATGTCACTGAGCCGATCCAGAAGCTGATCCGGTCCCGGGCGCGGGTCGATGTGGATGCCCTGTCGAATCCTCAGGTGCCGTTGGAGAGCCTGATCGCCTAAGGGGTTGCCGGACAGGGGCGCGGGCGACTGCGGGCCGTGTGTGGCTGGTCGCGCCCACGCGGCGGAGCCGCATATCGATACAGCCCCGCCCCTTTCGGGGCGCTGCCCGTGCCCCATGGTTGTCGGTGGACCACCGTAGAATCACCGCGTGGCAGGACGGATCAACGACGAGGACGTGAAGGCGGTACGGGACGCGGTCCCGATCGACGCCGTGGTGTCCGAGTACCTCCAGCTGCGGAACGCGGGCGGCGGAAACCTCAAGGGACTCTGCCCGTTCCACGACGAGAAGTCGCCGTCGTTCCAGGTCAGCCCGAGCAAGGGGCTCTTCCACTGCTTCGGCTGCCAGGAGGGCGGCGACACCATCACGTTCGTGATGAAGGTCGACCACCTGTCCTTCTCGGAAGCGGTCGAGCGGCTCGCCGGCCAGGCCGGCATCACCCTGCGCTACGAGGAGGGCGGGTACAACCCCACCCACCAGCGCGGCGAGCGGATCCGCCTGGTCGAGGCGCACAAGATCGCCGCCGAGTGGTACGCGGAGCAGCTCGCCACCAGCCCCGAGGCCGACACCGGCCGGATCTTCCTCGCCGAGCGCGGCTTCGACCAGGCAGCCGCCGTCCACTTCGGCGTCGGCTACAGCCCCCAGGGCTGGGACCACCTCACCCGGTACCTCCGCGGCAAGGGTTTCGCCGACAAGGAACTGCTCCTGTCCGGGCTGTCGCAGGAAGGCCGCCGAGGTCCCATCGACCGCTTCCGGGGCCGCCTGATGTGGCCCATCCGCGACATCGCCGGCGACGTGGTCGGCTTCGGCGCCCGCAAGCTCTACGAGTCGGACAACGGGCCGAAGTACCTGAACACCCCGGACACGGCGATCTACCGGAAGTCCCAGGTCCTGTACGGCATCGACCTCGCCAAGAAGGACATCGCCAAAGCCAGCCGGGCCGTCGTGGTCGAGGGCTACACGGACGTCATGGCCTGCCACCTCGCCGGGGTGACCACGGCCATCGCGACCTGCGGCACGGCCTTCGGCGGCGACCACATCAAGATCCTCCGCCGGCTGCTGATGGACAACGGCTCGGCCCGCGTCATCTTCACCTTCGACGGCGACGCGGCCGGTCAGAAGGCCGCCCTGCGCGCCTTCGAGGACGACCAGAAGTTCGCCGCCGAGACGTACATCGCGATCGCCCCGGACGGCATGGACCCGTGCGAGCTGCGCCTCGCGAAGGGCGACGAGGCCGTCGCCGAGCTGACCGAACCCCGCACCCCGCTCTTCGAGTTCGCCCTCCGCCAGATCGTCGCCCGCTACGACCTGGAGACCCCCGCGGGCCGCGCGTCCGCCCTCGACGAGGCGGCGCCCGTCGTGGCCCGCATCAAGAACAGCGGCGCCCAGCACGAGGTCGCCGTGCAGCTCGCCGGCATGCTCGGCATCCTCGACACCCAGTTCGTCGTCAAGCGCGTCGCCCAGCTGGCCCGCTGGGCCCGCGACCGCGGCGGCCAGGGCCCGGCCCCGTCCGCACAGCGCCAGGCACAGCCGTACGAGTCCGCCACCCGGCCCCCCTCCGGCCCGGCCCTCACCCTCCGCAACCCGGTGTTCGCCACCGAGCGAGAACTCCTCAAACTCGCCCTCCAGCGCCCGGAGTTGGTCGCCCCCGCCTTCGACGCGTACGGCGTCGACGAGTTCACCGCCGACCAGTACGCAGCCGTCCGCGAGGTGATCATCGAGGCGGGCGGTGTCGAGTACGGCGCCGAGGACCCGCAGGAGTATCTGGTCCGGGTCCGCGAGGCGGCGCCGGACGACACGGTGCGGGCCATGGTGACCGAGCTGGCCGTCGAGGCGATCATGCGCAAGACGGTCGACGACATGTACGCGGGCGCGCAGCTGGTCACCGTGCGCCGCCGGGCCGTCGAACGCCGGGTGCGCGACGTCCAGGGCAGCCTGGCGAGGGCGGCCGCTCAGGGCGACCCGGCCCAGCTGGCCGCCGTACAGAACGAGTTGTGGGTTCTCCAGCAGTACGACCAGGCGTTGCGGGAGCGGGGCGCGGAGGCGCTCTGAGGCCGTGCCGGTCGGCGCCCCCGGCGTGAACGTCCCCGGCGCACATGCCAATCCCACGCCGGAGCCACCCCGTTCCGTAGGGCCTGCAAGCGGTTTAGAGCCCTCCCAGCAGCGGACTTGTACGGCAAGTGACCGTGGGGTCACGCACCGGACGCAAAAAGTCACCGCACGCCCCTCGTGGCGGCTGTGTGTCGTACTCCACACTGGGTTCCGGTGCCTGAGTCCTCGGAGCGCGGCCGACCCGTCCCCCATGGGTCCGAGATCCCCGCGGTTCCGCTCGATGAGTACGGGATGGACGGCGGCGAGGCCGCCCGCGCCATCCCAGACGTACCGCTGCCGTACGCCTTGGCAGCGACATTCCTGGAGGTCGCCCCCGTGCAGACCCAGACCCTCGTACAGAACGACACCAGTACGGCCATCGGTACCGACGCGGAGCCGGACGCGGAGGCCGATGTCATCACCGCGGTGCCCGCCCAGAGCCGCGCCGCGCACCACCCCGAGGCGGCCCCGGACGGCCCGTCCGGGGTGATCGACGAGCCGCCGACCGCCGTGGTGGAGGCCGTCGAGACGGCCGATCCTCCCGAGCCCGTGGAACTGCCGCGCAGCCGCGCGGACACCAGTGGCCCGTCCTCGGACCTGTTCCGCCAGTACCTGCGCGAGATCGGCCGCATCCCGCTGCTCACGGCCGTGGAGGAAGTGGAACTGGCCCGCCGCGTCGAGGCCGGCCTCTTCGCCGAGGAGAGGCTCGGCAACTCTCCCGACCTCGACACCCGGCTCGCCCTCGACCTCGACAAGCTGGTCGTGATGGGCCGTATGGCCAAGCGCCGCCTCATCGAGGCGAACCTGCGGCTCGTCGTGTCGGTGGCGAAGCGTTACGTCGGCCGCGGCCTGACCATGCTCGATCTGGTCCAGGAAGGAAATCTGGGCCTCATCCGGGCCGTCGAGAAGTTCGACTACGCCCGCGGCTACAAGTTCTCGACCTACGCGACCTGGTGGATCCGCCAGGCCATGTCCCGGGCCCTCGCCGACCAGGCCCGCACGATCCGTGTCCCCGTCCATGTGGTCGAGCTGATCAACCGGGTCGTCCGCGTCCAGCGCCGCATGCTCCAGGAGCGCGGCTACGAGCCCACCCCGGATGAAGTGGCCGTCCACCTCGACCTCGCTCCCGAACGCGTCAGCGAGGTCCTGCGCCTCGCCCAGGAACCGGTCTCGCTCCACGCCCCCGTAGGCGAAGAGGACGACGTAGCCCTCGGCGACCTCATCGAGGACGGCGACGCGGCGAGCCCCGTGGAATCGGCCGCGTTCCTGTTGTTGAGGGAGCACCTGGAGGCGGTCCTCTCCACACTGGGCGAACGCGAACGGAAAGTCGTCCAACTCCGCTACGGCCTCGCCGACGGCCGCCCCCGCACCCTGGAGGAGATAGGCCGCATCTTCGGCGTGACCCGCGAACGCATCAGGCAGATCGAGTCCAAGACCCTGAACAAGCTGAGGGACCACGCCTTCGCGGACCAACTGAGGGGCTACCTGGACTGATTCCGCCTGAGAGCTCGGGGGCGGTCGGCGGGTGCGGATGCGGGTGGTGCGTGGTTGCTCGCGCAGTCCCCGCGCCCCTGAAAGACACGGCCCCTGCTGGTCAGGGGCCCGGGGAACTGCGCGACCAACCCCCACCGAACCCGCGCCTGGGGGTCGAAGGGGCGCAGCCCCCTGGGGAGGGGACGGGCAGGGGCGGCGGGGGCGAAACAGCCCACGCGCGCCCCCGCCGACCTCAGTCCACCTCAGCCACAGCCTCAGCGAACTGCGCCTTGTACAGCCGCGCGTAGGCCCCATCCGCGGCCAACAACTCCTCGTGCGCCCCCTGCTCGACGATCGCCCCGCTCTCCATCACCAGAATCGTGTCCGCGTCCCGGATCGTCGACAGCCGATGCGCGATCACGAACGACGTACGCCCATGCGCCAGCTTGGCCATGGCCTTCTGGATCAGCACCTCGGTACGGGTGTCGACCGAGCTGGTCGCCTCGTCCAGCACCAGGATCACGGGATCGGACAAGAACGCCCGAGCGATGGTGATGAGCTGCTTCTCACCCGCGCTCACCCCGGTCCCCTCGTCGTCGATCACGGTGTCGTACCCGTCGGGCAGCGTCCGGATGAACCGGTCCGCGTGCGCGGCACGGGCCGCCTCCTCGATCTCCCCGCGCGTGACCTTCCGCGCGGCGGACGCCCCGTACGCGATGTTCTCCGCGATGGTCCCACCGAACAGCCAGGTGTCCTGGAGCACCATGCCTATCCCGTCCCGCAGTTCGTCCCGGGACATGGACGCGACATCGACCCCGTCGAGAGTGATCCGCCCACCGGTGACCTCGTAGAACCGCATCAACAGGTTCACCAGAGTCGTCTTCCCGGCACCCGTCGGCCCCACGATCGCCACCGTGTGCCCCGGCTCCACGACCAGCGACAGGTCCTCGATCAGCGGCTTGTCGGCGTCGTACCGGAAGGACACACCCTCCAGCGCCACCCGCCCCCGCAGCTCCTCGGGCCGCACCCCGGGCACGGCGTCGGCCTCCTGCTCCTCCGCGTCGAGCAGTTCGAAGATCCGCTCGGCGGACGCCACACCCGACTGCACCAGGTTCGCCATCGACGCGACCTGCGTCAGCGGCATCGAGAACTGCCGCGAGTACTGGATGAAGGCCTGTACGTCACCGATGGACAGCGAGCCGGACGCGACCCGCAGTCCGCCCACCACCGCGACCAGCACATAGTTGATGTTCGACACGAAGAACATCAGCGGCTGCATGATCCCGCTGTTGAACTGGGCCTTGAACCCGGCCTCGTACAGCCGGTCGTTCTCCTCGGCGAACTGCTTCGCCGACTCCTCCTGCCGCCCGAACACCTTCACGAGCGTGTGGCCGGTGTACATCTCCTCGATGTGCGCGTTGAGCTTCCCGGTGACCCGCCACTGCGCCACGAAGTGCGGCTGCGACCGCTTGCCGACGCGCGTGGCGACCACGAACGACACCGGCACGGTCACCAGCGCGACCAGCGCCAGCAGCGGCGACACCCAGAACATCATCACCAGCACACCGATGATGGTGAGCAGCGAGTTGACGAGCTGGCCCATCGACTGCTGCAGCGTCTGGCCGATGTTGTCGATGTCGTTGGTCGCCCGGCTCAGCACCTCACCGCGCTGCCGCCGGTCGAAGTACGACAGCGGCAGCCGCGACAGCTTCGCCTGGAGCTCTTCGCGCATGTGGTAGACGGTCCGGTTGATGGCCCGGTTGGAGAGCCGCGTGGCCGCCGCCATCAGCAGCCCCGCGACCAGGAAGATGCCGAGGGCAACCAGCAGCACGCCGCCGACGGCGTCGAAATCGATGCCCTCGCCCGGTGTGAAGTCCGTGCCCGACAGCATGTCGGCGACCCCGCCGTCCCCGCGCTCGCGCATGGACTCGAGGACCTCGGCCTTCGTGGCGCCCGCCGGCATCTCCCGCCCGACGACACCCGCGAACACCAGGTCGGTCGCCCTGCCGAGGATCCACGGCCCGAGCACCGAAAGACCGACGCTGAGCACCGCGCACACGACCATCGCGTACATCGTGAACCGCTCGGGCCTGAACTGTGCGAGCAGTCGTTTCCCGGACCCCTTGAAGTCCATGGAGTGCTGATCGGGGCCGCCTCCGGCCCCCGCCATCCGTCCCAACGGCCCGGCCATCAGGCTGCCTCCGCTTCCGTGAGCTGGGAGAGGACGATCTCCCGGTACGTCTCATTGTCGGCCATCAGCTCGTGGTGGCGTCCGGTGCCGACGACCCGGCCCTCGTCGAGGACGACGATCCGGTCGGCGTCCCGGATGGTCGCCACCCGCTGGGCCACGATCAGGACGGTCGCGTCGGCGGTCTCCCGCCCCAGCGCCGCGCGCAGGGCGGCGTCGGTCGCGTAGTCGAGCGCGGAGAACGAGTCGTCGAACAGATAGATCTCCGGCCGCTGCACCAGCGTCCGCGCGATCGCGAGCCGCTGCCGCTGCCCGCCGGACACGTTCGTCCCGCCCTGCGCGATGGGCGAGTCCAGCCCGTTCTCCAGCCGGGACACGAACTCCTTGGCCTGCGCCACCTCCAGCGCGTGCCACAACTCCTCGTCGGTGGCGTCCGGATTGCCGTACCGCAGGTTCGTCGCCACGGTCCCCGAGAAGAGATACGGCTTCTGCGGCACCAGACTCACGGTCCTGGCCAGCAGCTTCGGATCGAGCGTCCGTACGTCGACGCCGTCCACCAGCACCTCGCCCTCGGTGACGTCGAACAGCCGGGGGACCAGCCCGAGCAGCGTCGACTTCCCGCTGCCCGTGGACCCGATGACGGCGGTCGTCTCACCGGGCCGCGCGACGACCTCGATCGACCTGAGCACCGGCTCCTCGGCGCCCGGATAGCGGAAGCCCGCACCCCGTACCTCCAGGAACCCGTGCCGCCGCAGCTCCCGGACGGGCTCGACCGGCGGCACCACACTCGTCCCGGTGTCCAGCACCTCCTGGATGCGCTCGGCGCACACCTCCGCGCGCGGCATCATCATGAACATGAAAGTGGCCATCATCACAGCCATGACGATCTGCATCAGATAGGCGAGGAAGGCGGTGAGCGCGCCGATCTCCATCTCGCCACT
Organism: Streptomyces sp. NPDC057474; assembly: GCF_042802555.1. Taxonomy (NCBI): domain Bacteria; kingdom Bacillati; phylum Actinomycetota; class Actinomycetes; order Kitasatosporales; family Streptomycetaceae; genus Streptomyces; species Streptomyces sp. NPDC057474. Next base: position 34,209 of record NZ_JBHVDX010000028.1, read on the forward strand.
GTCGATCCGATGGGCGCCGAACCACACCACCGCGATCGACGAGAGGTTGACGACCGTCATCACGATCGGGAACATCAGCGCGAGCATCCGCCCGGTTCCCATCGATACGTCCGTCAGCTCGACGTTCGCCTTCCGGAATCGATCCTTCTCGTAGTCGTCCCGCACGAAGGCACGGATGACCCGGTTGCCGGTGATCTGCTCCCGCAGCACCCGGTTCACGGTGTCCAGCCGCTCCTGCATGGTGCGGAACAGGGGGCGCAACCGGTGCACGATCAGGCTGACGGAAATGCCGAGCACCGGTACGACGGCGAGCAGGACGCCCGACAACGGCACGTCCAGCCCGAGCGCCAGCACGATGCCGCCGACGCACATGATCGGCGCCGACACCACCAGCGTGAACGTCATGAGCACCAGCATCTGCACCTGCTGCACATCGTTCGTCGTCCGCGTGATCAGCGACGGGGCCCCGAAGTGACCGAGCTCACGCGCCGAGAACGACTGCACCCGGTCGAACACGGCCGCCCGGATGTCCCGGCCGACCGCCGAGGCGGTGCGGGCGCCGTAGTACACGGCCCCGATGTTGCAGACGACCTGCACCAGCGAGATACCGACCATCAGCGCGCCGAAGGACAGGATGTAACCCGTGTCCCCCTCCACCACGCCCTTGTCGATGATGTCCGCGTTCAGCGTGGGCAGGTAGAGCGTGGCGCACGTCTGCACGAACTGCAGCAGCACCAGCAGGACGATCGGTGTCCGGTACGGACGAAGATGACTTCTCAGCAATCGTATGAGCACGCGAGATCTCTCGGAGTCGAAGACGGGGTTCGGGATGCACCACCCCCCATCGTCGAACACTCCACCCGCGTTACCTCAACCGAATTAACCCAACGGTGAGGGCTCGGGGCCCAGTCCTTGCAGCTGGGGCCGTGGTCCTCACACCCGAAACGCCCCAGGATGCGTCTGCTCACGAACCGAAACGTACTGCTGCCGAACCGCCTGCCCCACAGCCAGCTCGTCCCCCGGATCCAGCACCTGCGCCGCCGCCCCCGGCCACATCGGTGGCGTACGCGCATCGAGCGCCCCCTGCGAGACCCCGAGCGCCCACGCGGCCTGACGCGCGGCGCCGACCGCCGCGTAGTCCGCCGGCTGCGGCACCACCACCTGCACCCCGAACAGCGCCGGCGCCGCCGCCTGCACGGCAGGCAGCTCCGCCGCCGCACCCAGCAGGAAGATCCGCCGGACGTCGACCCCCCGGCCGCGCAGCACGTCCAGCGCGTCCGCGAGCCCGCACAGCATGCCCTCGAACGCGGCCCGCGCGAAGTGCTCCGGCTTCATCGACTCCCGCCGCAGCCCGGCCAGCGTCCCGGCCGTGTGCGGCAGATTCGGCGTCCGCTCGCCCTCCAGATACGGCAGCATGACGAGCCCGTGCGACCCCGGCGTCGACTTCATCGCCAGGTCGGACAGCCCCTCCAGATCGGCCACGCCCAGCATCTCGGTGGCCCCGCGCAACGTCCGTACGGCGTTCAGCGTGGTCACGACCGGCAGATGCATACCCGTGGCATCGGCCAGCGAGGTGATCATCCCGCTGGAGTCGACGAGCGCCTCGGTGTGGACGGCCATGACGGACCCGGAGGCCCCCAGCGACACCACCGCGTCCCCGAGCCCGATGCCGAGCCCGAACGCGGCGGCCATGGTCTCACCGGTGCCGGCGGAGATCAGGAGCCCCTCCGGCGTCGTACCGGCGGCGTCCGAGGGGCCGAGCACCTCGGGGAGCATGACCTGATGCCCGAGCGCCATCTCGACGAGATCGGTGCGGTACTGCCCGGTCGCCGCGTTCCAGTACCCGGTCCCGGACGCCCCGCCGCGGTCGGTGGTCCTCCTGACCGGCCGCCCCAGCAACTGCCAGACCAGCCAGTCGTGCGCCTGCAGCAGTACGGCCGTCCGCATCGCGGCATCCGGCTCCGTACGGCTCATCCAGCGCAGCTTGGTCACCGGCTGCGCGGCCCCCGGCACGCATCCGACGGCCTCCGCCCACGCGCCGCGCCCCCCGAGCGCGTCCACGAGGTCGGCCGCCGCGACCTGGGTCCGCTTGTCGCCGCCGACCATCGCCGGGCGCACGCTGTTGCCCTGTGCGTCCAGCGCGATCAGCCCGTTCTGCTGGGACGACACCCCGATCGCCTGCACACCCTCCAGCAGGCCGCCGGTGGCCGCCTCCCCCAGGGACAGCAGCCACGCCTGCGGATCGACGTCCGACGGACGCCCCCCGCCCTCCGCCGACTCCAACGGGTGCGGGGCATACCCCTGCCTGAGCACGGCCCCTGTGTCCGAGTCACAGACGACAATGCGCGTAAAATCGGGCGAACTGTCCAGCCCGGCGACTATCCCCATGGCAGAAATTCTGCCGCACCGGAAGGGGTGGGGGCGCCGCGCGTCGGTTCGGCCGACGCGATGTGGTCCCTAGGTATTGCTGGTACCCCAGTCGTCCCCGGCGGAGCCGTTCGCGTTGCGTTCGCGCAGCGAGCGGACCCGCTCGGCGACCAGGTCGGGTACGCGGTCCCCGACCTTCTCGCTGACCACGTGGTACGCCTTGCCGGCGTAGACGCGCCCCTGCTGGGCGGCCGACTCGGCGGTGTTGCGCACCGCGGGGTTCTGCGCGACCTGCCGCGCGGATTTCTTCAACTGCTCGTAGCGTTCGCGTCCGGCCTTCGTGCCGAGCACGTACCCCAGGGCCAGTCCGGCAAAGAACGTGAGCCGATAGCGCATGGCGGCCACCCTTCCCTTACGTCTGCGTCGGTCCCTTGCGTTGCCCTGCGTGGGCGACGGGCGTGGGGGATACCGATTGGCGGAGCACCCCCCTGCTTGCGCTAATGTATGTGTCGCAGCGAGCGCACGCCCCCTGGCGAATACCCAGGGAGGTACGTTCGATGCAGCGAGGCAATCCTCCGTAGCTCAATTGGCAGAGCAGCCGGCTGTTAACCGGCAGGTTACTGGTTCGAGTCCAGTCGGGGGAGCTTCGATCTTCCGTAGCTCAATTGGCAGAGCAGCCGGCTGTTAACCGGCAGGTTACTGGTTCGAGTCCAGTCGGGAGAGCAACCTGAACGAGGACCCCGTCGGGGTCCTTTTTCATGTCCGGGGGAACCGTGTGTGCCGCGCCGAAGTCCTCAAGGTCAAGAAGCGCAGGGCGAAGGCCGACCATCCGAAGCAGGAGATCGTATGAGCGGCTATGCTGCGGCAGACGGCGCGCACACATGTACGCGACACGCCGTACGGGGCGGTAGCTCAGCCGGTTAGAGCAGCGGACTCATAATCCGTCGGCCGTGGGTTCGAGTCCCACCCGCCCCACCACTACAGGTCTCTGACCTGCGGAATCGTTCGTTTTTGGCTGTCGGAGCGTCAACTTTGCCTGAACGGACTGAATCCGCTGCTCGCGAGTCTGGGATCTCGCCGGTCCTGTGGTGCTCGGAAGTTGTTTGATCGCTCTGACCTGCGACGGAACAGGTATTCAAGGATGTCGTCGGCCTCCGGGGCCGCTGCCCGGGGGCTCGAAGCCAAGGTCCAGGGACCAGACAGGGACCAAGACGGCGCCGACACAATGCGTCGCGTGTGTGGGATCCCAGGGGCGTGGCGCTTCTCATTCGCTGGCTGTGGGCCGTCGTCCGCGATGTATCCGGCCGGGTGCCGGGCGCACCGGGTGTAGTGGATGGTGGTGCGTCTTGGTGCTGCCAGTGGCGGGACGGCGCGTGTTGCTGATGGCGTGGCCGATCGGCGATCCCGGTTATTGAGGGTCCCTGCGCCGGAGAGTGGTGGTCGCCACTGCCGCTCGGTGACCGCGGCGCCGGGCGCCCTGGGCTGTCCGGAAACGGCCCGAACAGAAAACGGCCCCTCCGGGATCACTACCGCATGCCAGTCCCGGCACCCGATCTCGGCAGCGAGCCAGGCGGGCTGCCGCAGATGCCTGCCTGGCTCCGACACCGCTCGCGATCACGCCGCTACCAAAACCGCTCCGTGGTGTGCGACGACGTGACGGGAGCTCACCAGGCAGTCTCGCCGCAGTCGCTGACGTAGGTGCTCCAGTTGGTGATGCAGACACGCGTGCCGGCGTTGGTGCCGTTCCAGTGGAAGCCGGTCGACGTGCTGGTGTTGATCACGTCGACGCCGGGGGTCGCGCGCCTGTAGTCGTACGAGCCGATGACCTTGCGCTCCAGCCACATTTCGCAGTCCACACCGTTCCAGGACTGCACGAGTCCCTGAACGTAGCCGTCGGTGGACCTGCGGTTCATCCAGCCCTTGCAGCTTCCGACCGTGACGTCCTTGCCGGAGATGTAGTCGATGGACTGGATGCCGGCGGAGGACCTGGGCGTTGCCGCCTGGGCCTGGCTGATGCCGCCCAGCGAGGCGGCCAGGGCCACGCCGGAGATGAGTGCGCCCGTCCGTACGGCCCACTTCGCGCTTGTCACTTCGTCGGCTCCTGTGCGAATACGCATGGTGTCTCCTAGGTTCGTCGGCCCAGTTGCGCGGACGAGACCAAGGTGCGCGGCCGACCGTCGGTGAACCTTGGACAAACGTTGAAGTGGCTGGTCGAACGTGCTATGCCAGAGTGGGGACTTGAGACTCGGGGGCGTGCCGTGACGGTTGAGTTCGATTTGCTCGGAAGCGTCGAGGCGCGCGTGGACGGCCGAATCGTCGATCTGGGCCACGCCCGGCAGCGGTGTGTGCTCGCAGTGCTGCTGGTGGACGCCAACCAGGTGGTTTCGGTGGAACAGCTCGTCGAGCGCGTCTGGGCCGACCGTCCTCCGCAGCGGGCCCGGAACACGCTCTACGGTTACCTCTCCCGTCTGCGGCAAGCCTTGGCCATCGCGGAGGGGGCGGACATCGTCCGGCGATCCGGTGGTTATGTCCTCGACGTCGAGGCGACCGCAGTGGATCTGCACCGATTCCATGACGTCGTCGCACGGGCCCGCGCGGCCGCGCAGAGCACGCAGGACGAGCAGGCCGCAACCCTGTTCGGGCAGGCACTCGGCCTCTGGCGGGGAGATGCCTTCGCGGGTCTGGACACCCCTTGGATCAACGCCCTCCGCGACGCCGTGGTCCAAGAACGGATCGCGACCGAACTGGATCACACCGACGTTCGGCTCCGCTGCGGTCAGCACACCGGGCTGTTGGCCGAGTTGTCCGCCCGGGTCGAGACACACCCACTGGACGAACGGCTGGCCGGCCAGTTCATCCTCGCCCTGTACCGCTGTGGTCGCCCAGCCGATGCCCTCAACCATTACCAGCAGACCCGGCTGCTGCTGGCCGAAGAACTCGGCTGTGACCCCGGCCTCCCGCTGCGGCAACTGCACCAGCAGATCCTGACCACCGACCCCGCACTGAACGTCCCAGCCGCCGGGCGTGCTCCGGCATCCGCACCCGCTCTCGTGCCGCGCCCGATACCCACGCCCCCGCCGGTGCGCACCCCACGGGGCGGCGGTGCCCTGCCCGGTCCGCCGACCCCGCAGCGGCCCCGGACGGGGAGCCACCTGATCGGGCGGGCAGCGGAGCTGATGGTCCTCGACGGTGCGATCGAGGATGCCCTGGCCGGTTCGCCAGGGGTGGTCGAGATGGTCGGGGAACCGGGTATCGGAAAGACCCGGCTGCTCGGCGAACTGGCCGAGCGCGCGAGGCAGCGCGGTTTCGAGTCCCTGGCCGGACGCAGCGTGGAGTTCGACCGGGCTCCGTACGGTGCGTTCGTGGACGCCCTGGACGACCACCTCGGCCATGAGGACTTCCTCCGCCTCCGGCACGACGGGTTACCGCCCGGCGCGTTCGCGCTACTGAGTACGGTCTTCCCCGCGCTCTGTGACCGGTTCCCGACCGGTCCGGAGCCGGTGAAGGTCGAACGGTACTGGTTCCACCGGGCGGTGCGGACATTGCTGGAGGCGCTGAGTGACGAGGGCGGGCTCGTGCTCAGCCTGGACGACCTGCAGTGGACGGACGACGGCACCGCCGAGCTGATCGACCATCTGATACGGCACCCGCCAAGAACACCGTTGTTGCTTGCCCTCGCCTACCGTCCCCGGCAGGCTCCGCCGCGACTGGCCGCGGCACTGGCCCGGGCAGGAACGGAGGGAAGAGTGGCCAGGGTCGAGCTGGGCCCGCTGTCTCCGGCCGAGGGAGCGGAGCTGTGCGGTGCCAGGACGGATCACTGGCGTTTCCGACGGCTGTACGAGGTCAGCGGTGGCAACCCGTTCTACCTGGAGGCGCTGACCCCCAGGGCCGGGAACCAAAGCCCTGAGGCGGCCCCTGCCGACTCGGTAGCCATTGCCGACGATCTGCCGCAGTCGGTGCGTGCCGTGCTGTTGGGGGAACTCGGAGGTCTCTCGGCCGCAGCGAGGGTCTCCGTGCAAGCAGCCGCGGTGCTCGGTGATTCTTTCGAAGCCGAGATGGTGGCAGTCGTGGCCCAAACCGATGAGGCACAGGCCCTTGCGGCCCTGGACGAGGTCGCGGAGCGGGACCTGGTACGCCAGATCGGCTCTGCGGGTCGATACCAGTTCCGCCATCCGCTGGTACGCGCCGTCATATACCAGAGCGTGGGCGCCGGTTGGCGGATCGAGGCACATAACCGGGCCGCAGAGGCCCTGGCGCTGCGCTGCGCGCCGCTGGTTGCCCAGGCGTCGCATGTCCAGCGTTCGGCGCGGAGAGGAGATGAACATGCCGTCGACGTACTTGTACGGGCCGCCCGTCAGGTGATGACGACCGCACCAGCCGCTGCCGCGCGTTGGACAGAGGTAGCCTTGCGGTTCCCCGGACTCTAGGGCCGACCGCGGCCCGAGTTGTGGCTCCAGCAGGCCAACGAGCTGGGCATGCCCGGACGACTGCTGGAAAGCCGCGACATCCTGCGCAGGCCGCCTCCCTCCTGCCCGCGCGAGCACGAGGCCAGCAGGCCCGGTTGGCTGCCCTCCGAGCCACCATGGAATGGGCGCTCGGCCGATACGAAGAGGCCACGGCTCTGCTGCTGCGGGAGCTGGCGGACCACGAGGGCCGATTGACGCCCGAGACCGCCACCCTGGAGTTGGGGGTCGCGGTGGTGGCGCTCCGTACGAGCCTGCGACAACGGTCAAAGAGGCTCCGCCCCGAGCAGTGGGGCGGAGCCTCTGCGCGTTGGAAGAGAAATCCGCTGCTCGTGCATTCAACGCTGTTGCGGTCAGCGTTGGTTAGAACAGCCCTGACCTGCCCGGATGCCTGGGCTCGTGGCCGGGGGAAGGCGCCGCAGGCGGCCTATGTGAGGGGCTGAGCGCCGAGTTCGGGACACTGGCAGGACGCAGGGAATCGGGAGTGGCTGCCTCGGCGCCATCCTGCCCGATCCAGCTGTGGTGGGTGGCGGAGTGGCGGCAGTCGATCAGGGTGCGCGGCCCTTGGATCACGGCTGCCGCCCGACCGCGGTGCGGGGGAAACGGCCCGTACAGAAAACGGCCCGTTCGCAGCCTTCACGGTCAACGGGGTCCTGCACCAGCAGCTCGTGGTCTATCAAGCCGAACCGGCCGACCTGACGGCAGCCGCCTTCGAGACACTGAGGGCCATGGCCGCCGAGCTGAAGCAGGCCCCGGCGGCCGTGCCCGCGGCCGACCTCGCGGCCAAGGACCAGTAGCCCGAACGGGAGCAGGCGAGCCTGGGCGGAGGCTGGTCCTGCCGCACCCAGGAACAACGCGGCCTTCGTGGCGGTGCGCCCGTCTGCCGACACTCGACGCGACAGACAGCACGCGGGCTGGACGCCGACGCTCGGATCGCACCGCGCCAGGAGCAGACATGATCACAGCGAAGGGCCTTCCCCACCCCCTGGACCAGGTTCACCGAAGGATGAGCGTAGATCGGCAAGGACCGCCAAGATCCTCAAAGGACTGGCTCGGCGACCGTTGGAAGCGCATGCGAAACGGCCCGAACTGAAAACTGCCCGTAAGGAACACATCGCTCGGCGGAGACCATGAGAAGGCGACGCGGTCGGGTCGGCGGCGCTGGATCGCCACGAGGCCCAGGACTGCGGCGTAGCTGCGTGTGCCCCCTGGGAGCTAGGGCGGGGCGGTATTTCCTGAGCTGCTCAGTGGCGCCGCAGGGCGTAGGTGTTCCAGAGTTCGCCGGCGAAGAAGCGGCCGAAGCGAGTGAGTGCCGCGGTGCCGTGCGGGCCCGTTGTGCGGAACGTGGTGAGCAGGCGGGCGAGATCGGTGGCGCCGAGATTCGCCGTCCCCGTGCCCAGGAGTCCGGCGTCGGTCCCGCCCGGTTGGTGGACGTGTCCGTTCAGGACGCGGAAGGCCAGCCTGGTCGTGTCGGTCCACAGGCGGGCCGGGGCGCCGGGCGCCAGGTCCTTGCGGCCGGCGAAGATGCGGGGCTGACCGTCGGCGTCGGTGAAGTGGAGCCGGTAGTGCATCGTGCGGCGGCCGTCCGCGAACAGGCGGACGCTGCCGTGCAGGACGGGGCGGCGCCCTCCGAAGGAGGGGCTGTCGATCCAGCCGTCCGCGCGCGCCTCGTGGTCCGGTTCGTCCAGGAAGGCGTCCACGTCGTCGGCCGTGACGGTGAGCCGGAACGCGAACGGTTCGGTCCGGGACCCATCCGCACCGGGTGCGTAGCGTCCGCGCAGTTCCTCCGTGAACTGCAGAGAGGCGCGGCGGGGGTACGTGCGGTGCGCGACCGCCCGTGGAGTGGAGGGCCGGTGCTCCAACAGGCGGGTGCACATACGGTCGGCCAGGGCCGCGATGGTGAGGGCCGGGTTGGGGCCCACCGGGCCGGGCATAGCCGCCCCGTCCGCGATGTACAGGCCCGGGTGACCGAAGACCTCGCCGTACGGATCGCAGACCCCGGTACCGGGGTGCCGGCCGATGGGGGCGCCGCCGAGCGGGTGCACCGTGAGGACGCGGTCCCGGTGCCAGAGCGGATGGTCGGCGTATCCGCCGCCGAGCGCGCCGGCGATCTGCCGCATGAGTGTGCGCGTCCGCTCGAACTGGGCCGCGCTGCCGCCCCGTACCGTCCAGGTGCTGTCCAACCGGCCACCACGCATGCGCAGTTCCCCGTCCGGTACATCTCGGCCCATCGCGAGGAGCGGCAGGGACGTACCGGTGAACGCGCCGTCGCCGAGGAGCTCGGCGAACGCGCCCGAGAGCCTGGGGTCCGGGGCGCGGGAGATCCGGTCGAGCAGCCTCCCGGCCAGGAAGCGGGCCGCCCGGGAGACTCCCTGCGGTGCGTGAGCGCCTTCGACGAGCCACTCCACGAAACCCGGGTATCCCGCGTCCTGGATGTATCCTCCGCGCCCCGCGCCCGGTACGCCGTCCAGTTCGTCGGGCAGCCGGATGGAGCTGGTGATGACGGGACCGCGGCTGGGCCGCATCGGCCGGGGCTCGTCGCCCCGCCTGGCCCGGAGCACGAACGCGAGGTGGTCGCCGTTCGTCGAGAACCGGCTGCCGATCGCCGGGCTCAGACCGGGCAGGTACCGGCGAGAACGCAGCAGCAGCGAGACCGTGTTGTAGGTGCCGGCGGCGAGGACCAGACGGTCGCAGCTGATGGTGTGGAGCGTTCGGGAGGTACGGGGTGATCCGGAGGCGTGGAGTGATCCGGACACACCTCCTCCGTCCCCGCGGTCGTCCGGATCACCCCTTTCCCCTCCCCCTTCGCCGTCCGGTCCGTGTCGTCCATGTCTGACGTAGTCCACCGCGTATCCGCCTCGCGCGAGCGCCCGCACCGCGCGCACCTCGTGCCCGGTGCGCAGTTCGGCACCGTGCCGCCGGGCCGCCGACAGATAGGTGTGGTCGAGGCTGTTCTTGGCACCGTCGTTGCAGCCGAGGTTGCACTCACCGCACAGCCGGCAGGTACGGCGGCCGACGCCGTGCAGGTTGTCCTGGTCGGCGTCGGTCATCGGCAGACCGGGCCCGGGGTCGGCGCCCGGTGCGGGGGCGAAGCTGATCGCGAGCGGCGGCCGTTCCGCCGCCAGGCCCAGCCGTTCGGCCGCTTCACGCATCGCGTGCGCCCGGGGTGTGTCCGTGTAGCCGGGGCGGTCGAGCGGGTACGGGACCGGGCGGAGCATCCGCTCGACCTCGTCGTAGTGCGGGTCGAGTTCGGCGCGGCCGACGGGCCAGGCCTCGTAGCCACCGCCGGGCAGCGGCTGTTCGTCGACGAACCAGCGTTCGTCCTTGCGCAGCAGCACGCTCGCGTAGATGAGCGATCCGCCGCCCAGTCCGCTGGCGACGACGGAGTCGAAGGCGCGGAAGCTCCACACGTCGAACAGGCCGTGCATGCCTGCCCGCGGGTCCCAGAACGCACGGCCGAGTTCGGCAGGGGAACGGGCGAAGCCGCCGGGCGGGTAAGCGCGTCCGCGTTCCAGCAGAACCACCTGCTGTCCGGCCGCGGCCAGCCGGTACGCGGCCACGGAGCCGCCGAATCCCGAGCCGACGACGACGGTGCCGACGTGTTCGGCGTGCGACTCCGGCATCTCACACCGCCCTTCGGCGGAGGAAGTCGAGGAGGTGCGGGAAGACGTCCCGGTGCGCGTCCCGGCCGATGATCGTGTCCACGTAGCCGTAGCCGGGGGCGACGAACAGTTCGTAGCGGTCGGGGTCGACGGTCTCCCGCGACATCTCCTCGTGCTCCAGGACGACGGAGTCCCCGAAGACGCGGTTGTGCTCGCCGGTCAGGAACAGCACCGGTGGGCCGCCCTTGGCCGCCGCCGCGAGGTAGTCGCCCGGGAGGTGCGCGTGGCGCGGCTCGGCGGCGTCGTACTTCACGGCGCGGCCCGCCCGTACGACTCTGCCGATGTGCCGGTGGTAGCCCAGCCCGACCGGGCCGAGGAGGTCCGCGATGCGGTCGTGGGTGACGGGGTCGAGTTTGTCGTGGCTGTAGAGCGCGGGCCAGCCGGTGCCCCACATGAAACTCACCATGTGGCAGGCCGGGTTGTCGCACTCCGGGTGCGCCAGTGACACCAGGTGGGAGAACAGCCCGCTGCGGCTGAACCAGGCCGCGTCGCCGCTCCGTGGGTCGAGCTGGGACAGCCCGAGCGCGCCCTCGACGAGCGCGGGGCCGTAGGCCAGCTTCCAGCGCGACCAGGCCGGTACGCGCATCAGCAGGCCGACCGCGCTGGTGACGACGCTGGTGACGTCCCGTACGGCGCCGGCGTACAGGCTCATCAGGAAGGTCATCGACCCGAGACAGTGCGCCACGACGTGCACCCGCCGTTCGCCGACATGCCGGCGCAGCTCGGCGAGAGCGGCCGGGTAGTCGTACAGGGCGATGTCGTCGAGGGTGTGCGTGTGCGGTTCCGTGTTGTACGGGAAGCGGTTGCTCATCCGCATGTCGAGCGTCCACACGTCCGCGAAACCGTTGTCGAGGAGACAGGTCGCCAGATTCCGGTGCTCGGGCATGATGAACAGGTCGCTGGACGCGGTCAGTCCATGTACGAGGAGTACGACGTCGTCGCACTCCGCTCGGCGGAAACGGGTCAGCTGGAGGCCGAGTCCGTCGTCCGTGGTGACGGGGTGGACGGTGACCTGGGCGTCGGGAACGCCGGTTGTGGTGTGACGGGGGACGCCGGCGCCGTTCTTGATCGGAATGATTGTCCCCCTCAGTCGGTCGGCCGCCCCACGATGGCGTGGGCGGCCAGGCAGAGGTCATCGTGGGGCCGCCGTCTTCGGCGAAGCTGCAGCAAACCTGAAATAGGCAGGTCACGGGGTCGCCGGGTGCCTGAGAAGTCCCGCGACCCACGATTGATCTCCGCGTGAGGCCGCCGCTCTGCCATGACGCCCCGAGCCAGAGGGCCTGCCGGGTCGTGGTTCGACCGGCGCGCGCCTGACCATGGCGTAGCGCGCGGGCGTGCCTCCGGGGCGGCACGCCATGGCGGTGTTCCAGCGCGATGGGGCGCACTCATACCCGGCATTCCGGGTGGTGGCTGATCTCCCGGACCGACGGCTGCAGTGGGCCCGGCTCTATCTGAGCGGTGGGGGTCGGACCGCGCGCGTCTCTGCTCTCCGGAGGCCGATGCCCGGTCTGGGCCGTAGGGGATCGGCGGACCGCTGGACCTGGATCCTGATCGTTGGCCGCGCCCAGTTCCGGCTCGCCCGGCCCGTTGCCGGGGACCTCCGCCGGCCATGGGAGAAACCCGCTGGCCCCGACCGGCTAACTGGCGCTGACGTTTCCCCGAGCCGGTGCGCTTTGTTCCCTCAGTTTGTGGTGGGGGATGTGAGGGGGGTGAGTTGGTGGATGTCGTGGCGGAGCCGTAGTGCTGCGATCTCGGCTTGGTCCGGGGGCCCTGGGGTGCTCAGGAGATCGGTGAGTTCCTGGAGGTAGGTCTCGTGGCCGGCGGGGGAGACGAGGAAGAGCATCCGGGCGGGTCCGGTCCCGGGGTTGGAGAAGGCGTGGGGGCATCCGGCGGGCACGAACATGAAGCTCCCGGGTCCGCCCCGCAACACGGTCGCTCCGGTCTCGGACTCCCAGGAACGCCAGTCGCCGGTGGCCTGGGTGGCCGGGTGGAAGGCGAGGAGATCGAGTTCGCCTTCCAGGACGTAGAACACCTCCTCGGCATGGTGGTGCAGGTGCGCTCCGACATCGAATCCCGGCGCGACCTCGGCCTCGAACGTCGACCAGGTCGTCGACCGTTCAGCACCCGCCTTCAGGGTCATGGTCTGGATCCGGCGGCCGCCACCGGGCGGTAGCAGCAGTCCATCGGTCATGTCTCCTCGTTTCCCGGGTTCAGGGCTTCCAGCCGGTGCTGCGCAACCAGGTCCCGAGGCTCATCAGGCCGGGAGGGTGCTCCCGCAGGGCTGAGACGTCGGGCAGACCGGCAGGCCGCTCATTGCAGAACGTGACCATCTGGGTGAGCTGTTCGTCGAAGGCTCGTATCCTCATCGCCTTCCGCAGCGACGTCGGATCGTCCAGGTCGCCGCCGACAACGTCGGCTCCCGCCACACAGTGCCCTGGCCGGGGGTGAATCGGGGGCGCACCAGGGCCCTGACCGGTCGGCCGCACTCGAGCAGTTGCCGTGCGGTCGCGCCACCTTGCCGGCCGGTGGCACCGATGACCAGCACGGGGCCCAGCGATCTGCCATACGAAGCTCCTTGCGGAAATGGCTGGGCCGATACATCTCGCGCGGGGTCAAGTAGGCATGGAGCGGTGTCCCGGAGGACCGGCCAGCAGCCCGCGGTGCCGAACTCGTCGCCTTCCTCCGTGCTCAGCGGGCGGGACTGCAGCCGGCTGATGTAGGCGTGCGAGACGGCTACCGCGGTCTGCGCCGGATTCGCGGACTGCGACAGGAAGAGCTCACCGCGCCAATACCGGGTGGGCCCGTCCTCCCTGGGGAGGACGGGCCTGGTGCGCTCAGCGTGCGGTGTCAGCTGCAGGTCCGGTGGTCGTGGCCGGCGAGTCGCGGCACGCCCCCTTTTTTTTGCGGTCACGTACCGCGCACGCCGTCGCCGCAAGCTACGGATTCGGTTCAACCGCGCTTCCGCGCCGCCTCCGGAATGTCGCTCAGCGAATGCCGGGAACTCTCCCGGACCGGTTCTTCCGGCAGCCAGGACAGCGCCACGCACGACCCGTTGTCACTGACGAAGCGAAGCGGTCGTACTGCACTTCGCCCAAGCCGGCCAACCAGCGTGGGTCCTGAGGAGGTACGCCATGCTGAACCAGCCCTCCTGCGGTCGGCGGCTCTGGGTCAGTAAAGCGCGATCGAGCTCACCAGGTCATTCCAACTGCCGTTTCCCATGTACCCGTCGGACTGCCACGCTCCGACGTAGACAGGGGAGGGGTTGCTTCCCCTGCCATCGTTGTCCTTGGCGAAGGAGGTGGCGCAATTGCCTGTCTTGTAGGAAGAGGTCTGGTCGTTGAAGCCGTAGTCGCCCAGGTTCTGCCAGTAGCCGCTGTCGTAGAACGACAGGATCCGGCCCTGGGGGTAGGGGGAAGAGTTGAAGTTGGCGTGCTCGTACAGGCGCAGCGGGGTGGAACAGTAGCCCTGGGCAGTGCGGGGGCTTGCGGTCTTGGCCTGTTGAGCGGCCTTTGTGTCGCTCTCCTTGGCGGTGCGGAAGCAGTCGATGACGCCGCGCTGGACGTTGCAGGCCTTGGCAGCGCCCCAGTCCTTGGACAGGTCGATCGTCTTGCCCTCGAAGTGCGCGGTGGTCGACGTCCCGGCCGCCTGGGCGGTCGGTGCCACGACGGTGGTGCTTCCTACTGCCAGCGCGAGTCCGCCGAGCGTGATGCCTGCCTTGGCAAGGATTCTCTGCATTCTGCTTGCTCCCTTGGTTGGGTCGGTTTGAAGCATGGCGGAGGGTTACTTGCGTTCGTCCTCCCTGAGGGAGGACGAGCATGGTGCGCTGTGGCTGTCTCCCCGTAGGCGAACGGGGAGGCATGCATGGGCATGGCGCTTGATGTGTTCACCGGGGTGTCGGCATCCCGCCGCACGGCACAGGACAGCGGCCCAAGGGCCTTGTCGCCTGCGTCCCGCAGTGGGGTGAGCTTGCTGTGCGATCAGCCCGACAACCGGCGTTCTGCTGCGATTCCTGTACGTACCCGGGGCAACTCCTGCGGGTAGGTGCCATTCCACCCCGGGTTGATGCCTGCCCACTCGTCGTGGCCGTCCGTTCGTTGTGCGGCTCGACGCCTGCCGAGCTGAGCCTCGGCGTTGTGTGTCGCGCTCTTCCCTGTCCTGCACCACGGTGCGCGGCCGACCGTCGGTGAATCTTGGACAAACGTTGAATTGGCTGGTCGAAGGTGCTATCCCAAGGTGGGGACTTGAGACTCGGGGGCGTGCGGTGACGGTTGAGTTCGATGTGCTCGAAAGCGTCGAGGCGCGTGTGGGCGGCCGAATCGTCGATCTGGGGCATGCCCGGCAGCGGTGTGTGCTGGCAGTGCTGCTGGTGGACGTCAACCAGGTGGTTTCGGTGGAACAGCTCGTCGAGCGTGTCTGGGCCGACCGTCCTCCGCAGCGGGTCCGGAACGCGCTTTACGGTTACGTCTCCCGTCTGCGGCAAGCCTTGGCCGTCGCGGAGGGGGCGGACATCGTCCGGCGATCCGGTGGTTATGTCCTCGACGTCGAGCGACCGCAGTGGGTCTGCACCGATTCCATGACGGAGTGGAACTCGGGACGCGGTCCGGGACGCCACTCGTCGAGGAGCCGACCGAGGTTGGTGTGCCACTCCTCGTCGTCCAGTTCCGAGCCGTCCTCCATGTGCCGCCGCATGGCGTGCTGCTGGATGTCGGAGGTCTGCTCGATCTCGTAGACCAGGGTGCCGGGCCCGAAACTGTGCAACGTGCCACCGGGCACGTAGACGGTCTGCCCGGACCGCATCGGAAGCCGGCGCATGACCGCATCGAAGTCCTGTGCGAGCAGCGCCCGGTGCAGCGTCTCCCGGTCCACGCCGGCCTTCACCCCCACCAGGGCGGTGGCTCCCGGGGCCGCGTCGAGGTCGTGCCACGCCTCGGTCTTGCCGTGGGGCTCGCCCTCCAGGCGGCGCGCCGTGTCGTCGTCGGCGTGCAGATGGACCGGGAGGGCGCCGGTGGCGTCGATGAACTTGGTCAGCACCGGGAAGCGTGGGCCGCGCCATCCCGGTCCCACGAGTTCGCCGGGGTGGTCCTCGACGAGTCGGCGCAGGGTGCGTCCGGCCAGCGGGCCGTCCGCAACCCGCGCTCCCTCACCGTCCACGTCGCTGACCTCCCACGTCTCGGCGACCTGGCCGTCGGGCAGGCCGGTACGGCCCAGCCGTTCGGCGAGGGCGCGGCCGCCGAAGACGTGCTGCTTGACCGGGGTGGTCAGCCGCAAGGGGTACCAGTCCACGGTTGCCTCCCGGTTCCTGATGGCGTGTCAGAGGACATGGAGGTCAGAGGATGGGCTGGCCACCGGTGACGGCGATGCGCGCGCCCGAGACGTAGGCAGCCTCGTCGGAGGCGAGCATCACGTACACGGGAGCGACTTCGGCCGGCTGTCCGGCTCGTCCCAGTGGCGTCTGGGCGCCGAAGTCCTCGACCTGCTCGGCCGGCATCGTGGCGGGGATGAGCGGCGTCCAGATGGGCCCGGGGGCGACGCTGTTCACTCGGATGCCACGCTCGGCGAGCGACTGGGACAGGGAGCCGACCATGTTGGCGATGCCGGCCTTCGTCGCGTTGTACGCCAGCAGACCCGGCGGCGGTGTGTCGGAGTTCACCGAACTGGACGCGATGATCGACGCCCCCGGCTTCATGTGCGGCACCGCCGCCTTGCAGAGGTGGAACATGGCACTGAGGTTGGTCGCCAGCGTGTGGTCCCACTCCTCGTCGGGGATCTCCTCGATCGAGTCGCGGAACATCTGGAACGCCGCGTTGCTGACCAGGACGTCGATGCGGCCGAACTCCTCGACGGCCCGTGCCACCACGTCTCGGCAGTGGGCAGGGTCGGTCAGGTCGCCCGGCACCATGACCGCCTTGCGGCCGGCCTCCTCCACCCAGCGCGCCGTGTCGCGGGCGTCGTCGCCCTCCTCGTCCAGGTACGAGAGGAGAACGTCGGCGCCCTCGCGGGCGTAGGCGATCGCGACGCGTGCGGATGTCCTGCTCCAGGTCGGGCAGGTAGCCGAGGAGGACGTCGGCGGGCCCCTGGATGCGTACGCGGCCCAGCGCGGCAGGGAGCAGCAGGCTCCGGGCGCGCCCGATCCGCTCGGACCGGCCACCGGACTCCACGCTGACCGGGGCGCCGACGTTGCTGACGACCAGCGCGGTGGAGAACTCCCGCACCAGTGGCGCCGTCGTGCCCGCCCGCCACCGCTCCAGCGCGAAGTACGGGCCGGCGCACAGCACGGTGCGCTCCACGCCGTCGTCGACCTGGACGCTCAGACCGCACGGGCCCGCACTCCCCGTAGACGTTTGACTTGTGGCGACTGTTCGCAGAATCTCCTCCCCGACATCCGGGGCTTAGCCTCTGCGCGTGGTAGGGAAATCCGCTGCGCCATGGTTCGACTGCGTCCGCTGAGCTGGAGTGACGTCCGGGATTCCGTGTCGGCAGGTCTCTCATGGAGCGGCAGGGACCAGCGAGGGACCGCAAGGACAGGAATCAACCGACTAGGACCGCGCAAGGCCGACACAGGTGCACGCTTCTGACCTGCAAGAACGCCATGAATCGGCATGGATCGGCAAGGACCGCCAAGATTCCCAATGGACTCATAATCCGTCGGCCGTGGGTTCGAGTCCCACCCGCCCCACCACTACAGGTTTCTGACCTGAGGAATCGTTCGTTTTTGGCTGTCGGAGCGTCAACTTTGCCTGAACGGACTGAATCCGCTGCTCGTGGGTTTGGAGTCGGGCGGTGCTCGGGGGAGCTCCACCCCCTGACCTGCGGGTGAGTAGATGATCGAGGGTGTCGCTCGCGGCCTGGGCGACTGCCTTGAGGGCCGATGCCAGGACCCAGGGGCCGTACAGGGGCCGGGACGGCGCAGACGTGTCCAGGCCGACGGTGTTTCGGGGTCGATTCGTTGTCCCATTTGATGGTTGCGTGGCTGGGGCAGCCATCCACAGGGCGGACAGTTGAGTACCGGGCCGGCGGCGGAGGAGGCAGTGCTGATACCGGCGCGGCGGGTGCGCGGACGCGGTAGGGCGACGTCGGCTGCCGTCTGTGCTGTGGAAAACCTGTCGCTGCTGAGGAAGTGTCCCGGCGATGGCCGAGGGGCAAGGAAACGGCCCGAAGGGGAAACGGCCCCGATGGGTCACTCGACCCTCTCGGCTGGCCTCGCGCCACAGTCGCTCCCCTGGAGAGCTCCTGGCTGTCAGGAACCGCTGCCACCGCAGCAGGTGCCGTGGTTTTGCCAGTTCAGGTGAAGCCCGGCTGGAGTCGGCCCGGCAGTCCCATTCCGGGTGCGGCAGGAATGTACGGCGATCTGTCAGAGCGGTCCTCCCACTCACCGGTTGGGCCCCGCCCGGGCGGCCGGACCGGCATGCGGGCTGGTCACCGGTGCTGCGCCGTGCCCAGCTCGTCGGTGTACCGGCCGAGGACGTCCTCGGCGGTGGGGGCGGGGCCGAACAGCTGCTCCTGGCGGCGGGGGTCGGCGACGTAGCGGCCGCTGTCGAACCAGCTGAACATCGCGGCCATGTCCTTGACCAGGGGCATGAAGCGTCCGGCGATGGCTCCTGCGGCGCGGGCGACGACGGAGGGGACGGCCCGTACCTTGATCTCCTTGCCGGCCCGGTTGCCCATCAGGTCGGCCATCCCGCGCATGCTGACCGGACGGTCCCAGCCGATGTCGATGCGCTCACCGTTGTCCGCCTCGGCGTCGACGGCGGCCGCCAGGTACGCCGCGAGGTCTGAGGTGTGGACGAAGGTCAGCGGGACGGTGGTCTTGCCGATCCACGCCAGGCGGCCCTTGTCGATCGGGTTGCCCGCCATGGTCGCGATCTGGTCGAGGAAGGCACCCGGCCGCAGTGCGACGAACGGGACGCCGAGCTGTTCGAGCTTGTCCTCGGCGAGCTTCTTGTGCCAGAAGTGCGGGACCTGGGGCGTCTGGTCGCTGGTGAGGATGCTGGTCAGGACGAACCGCCGGATGCCGGTGCGGTGGGCGGCCTCAGCGAGGTTGGCGTTGCCGACGGTGTCGATGTCGTGCGCGTTCTTGCCGCCGCGGGTGTAGCCGGCAGCGGTGGTGATGACGGCATCGGCGCCGTTCATGGCGGCGACGAGCGAGTCGAGGTCGAGCATGTCGCCGCGGGCGATCTCGACACCCCGGTTTTCGAGCCGGCTCGCGTCGGTGGTCGGCCGGACCAGGGCGCGGACGTTCTTACCGCGCCCCAGCAGTTCGTCGACGACCTTGCCGCCGAGGGAACCGGTCGCGCCGACGACGAGGACGGGGAGGGTGGTGGTCATGGGGGTCTCACTTTCCATCAGGTCAGTGGTGGTGAGGGGAATTGGGTGGGCGGGGTAATGGTGGTCGCGGGAGGCGGGCGCCGTCGGCCCGGGTCGCTCAGGGGGTTGGCCTGTGGTGGGCGGGTCCGCGGCGCGGGTCACCGGCGGCCTGCAGGAGCTCGCGGGGGTCGAAGGCGGCCCGGACGCGGGTGATGCGGCCAACCTTCATGCGGGCCGGACGGCGACGGGGAAGGGCTCGCAGGCCCCGCGGGTGTCGCCCTGGCCCCGAATGAGTTCCGTCCTGCCTCCATCGGGACAGCTCGCGCTTGCCCCTCACACTGAGGCCCGTTCACCCCGGTTCTCCCCGAGGTACGGGAGTGAACGGGCGGGTTCCACCGCATCCGCCGGCTCGGCTCGCCGGGTCTTCTTCCGACAGTCGGGGAGCCTGGCTCCGTTCAGCATGGGCCTTCGTGAGCCGAGTGCGCTGCAGCACTGTCCACTTCGCAGGAACGCCGGAAACGATTCGCACACCAGGCCGGAACCGGGGTGCAAGCCGAGGGGAGTTACTCGGCCTCTTCCCGCGGAAGAGCGCGGCTGTTGATCGCGTCGGTGATGGCGTAGGCGGTGCGGACGAAGGACTCTGCCTGCTGCGCCGACAGGTCCCGCGCGGAGGTCTCCTCCAGGGCCCGCCACATGGCAGCGATGGGCTCGCGCATGGCACGGCCCTGGTCGGTGAGGTGGACGACCATGACGCGCCGGTCGTGTTCGGCCGGCTCGCGGATGAGCAGGCCGGCGTCCTGCATGCGGCGCAGGGACTTGGAGACGGTGGAGTGGTCCAGGCCGACGCTTTCGAGCAGTTCGGACTGGGTCTGGCCGTCCCGGTCGAGAAGTTGCATCAGCAGCAGTTCCTGTCCGGGATGCAGGTCCATCTCGCGGAGCATGGCGGCGGCGCGGGCGCGGTGAGCGCGGGCGAGCTGGAAGATCGCGTAGCTCATCGGCCCCTCGCCGGCCGTGGAGGGGGTGCGGTGTGTGGGGGCGGGCATCGGTTCCTCAGACGGTGTGGGTGGGGTAGTCGGTGTAGCCGGCCACTCCGCCGCCGTAGAAGGTCGCCGGGTCGGGGGTGTTCAGCGGCGCGTCAGAGCGTAGCCGCTCGACCAGGTCCGGGTTGGCGAGCGCGAGGGCACCGACAGAGACAAGGTCGGCCGTGCCGTTGTCGACGTCCTTGGCGCGGGTGGGCAGGTCGGTGCCGGCCCGGTTGAGGATCAGAGTGGTCGGCCACAGCGCGCGCAGGGTGCCCAGCAGCGCGTCGTCGCCGGCGTGGAGGATGTGGAGGTAGGCGAGGCCGAGCGGGCTGAGGGCGCGCAGGAGTGCCGGATACAGCTCGGCGGTGTCGGACTCGGCGATGTCGTTGTAGGGGTTGCCGGGGGAGATGCGCAGGCCGGTGCGGTCGGCGCCGATCTCGTCGGCTACGGCAGCGGCGACCTCGACGGCGAAGCGGATGCGGTTGTCGATGGAGCCGCCGTAGCGGTCGGTGCGCTGGTTGGTGTTGTCGGCGAGGAACTGGTGCACGAGGTAGCCGTTGGCGCCGTGGATCTCCACGCCGTCGGCGCCTGCCGCGACGGCGGCCGCTGCGGCGCGGCGGAAGTCGTCGACGGTCGCCGCGACCTCCTGCGTCGACAGCGCACGGGGCGTCGGCATCTCCTGGGGCCCGGACGCGGTGAACATCGCGGCCTGCGGCTGGATCGCCGATGGGGCGACCGGCTGACGGCCGTGGGGGGTGTTGTCAGGGTGGGAGATGCGTCCGGTGTGCATCAGCTGGATGACGATCCGGCCGTCGGCCGCGTGCACGGCGTCGGTGACCTTGCGCCACCCGGCGATCTGATCGTCATTGTGGATGCCGGGGGTGAGGAGGTAGCCCTGGCCGTCGGTGGAGGGCTGGGTTCCCTCGGTGATGATGAGCGCGTGCGAGGCCCGCTGGGCGTAGTACTCGGCGTTCAGCTCGGTCGGTATGCCTTCAGGCGTGGAGCGGTCACGGGTCATGGGGGCCATGACCAGGCGGTGCGGGAGGGAGATGTCGCCGACGGTGGTCGGCGTCCAGAGGGCGTTCAGCATGCGTGGTCCTTCGGTGCGGTGATGGCCAGGTGATGATCGGAACAAGAGGGAATGGCGGGCGTGATCAGTCGAGGGTGAGGACGAGCTTGCCCCGGACATGCCCGGCGTCGCTGATCTGCTGGGCCGTGGCGGCCTGATCGAGCGGGTAGGCGGTGACGGTGGTGACGAGGTCGCCGGTCGCGGCGTCCTGCGCCAGCGCGGCCAGGCGGGCGGCCGAGCGTTCCTGGCCACCGCTGGAGAAGGTGATGCCGAGCTGGTGCGCGCGGAAGTCGGCGATGGTGACGATGCGCTCGGTGCCGCCGCGCAGGGTGATGGAGTCCTCGAGGGCTCCCTTGCCGGCCAGGTCGAACACCGCGTCCACGCCGTCGGGGGCGAGCGTCCGGACCCGTTCGACCAGGCCCTCGCCGTAGAGGGTCGCGGTGGCGCCGAGCGAGGTGAGGTAGTCCTGGTTGGCGGGGCCGGCGGTGGCGATGACGCGTGCTCCGCGGGCCGTGGCGAGCTGGACCGCCAGGGTGCCGACCGCTCCGGCCGCGCCGTGCATGAGCACGGTCTCCCCGGCGGTGACGCCGAGCAGGTCCAGGACCCGCTCGGCCGTCTCGGCGGCCACCGGCAGCGCGACCGCGTGCTGCCAGTCGAGGCCGGCTGGCTTGGGGGACACGGTGGTGGCCAGCGCGTACTGGGCGTACGAGCCGGTGTCCGACCAGCCCAGCACCTCATCGCCGACCTGCACGTCCTGCACGCCCTCGCCGAGGGCGTCCACCACGCCGGCGAGCTCGTGACCGGGGACGGAGGGGAGCGGCGTGGGGAACACGGCCTCCAGTGCCCCAGAGCGGATCTTGCCGTCCAGCGCGTTCAGCCCGGCCGCCTTGACGCGGACGCGGATCTGCCCGGGGCCGGGCTGCGGGACCTCGATGTCCGCCTCGTGCAGCACTTCCGTGCCACCGAAACGGTCGAACAGGATGGCTTTCATGATGGCTCCTCTCATGTCGCCACCCATTTAGGTGGCTGGACACATAATCAACGTAACAGCAAACATGTGGCTAGCCAAGTATTTGCTGTCGCTCGGGCTGTGCAAGATCGGCCGCGGTTGCATCGGTCTCCTCGGGGTGGCGGTCGAAGCGGGAGGCGCTCCGCCGGAGCGCGCCTTCCGCAGCCAAGGGCTACGTCGACTGGAAGCTGGACGACCGGGCCGGCCAGGCCCCAGCGGTGCGCGGCTTCCTTCTGGTTCGGGCCCGGGTCGGCTCGCGGTTGGCCGCCCGGGCGGCCTCCAGCTCCGCGTCCCTCTCCTCCGGCCGCGCCAACAGCTTGGTGTTCGCCTGTTCCAGGCGGGAGGCCTGACGCCCCCGTACGGCCCGACCTGGTTGCGGAGTTCCCTGCCGATGAGCAGTCGTCCAGGGTCAGTACCGCCACCCGCCCGCTTCCTGTGCTTGCGCGACGACCTCACAGGCCACCAGGTTTCGCCCTTCGGTAGCTGACGGAACTCGGGTCGCCCTTCTCGCGGAGCATGTGGCCGAGCGCCTGAACGGCTCCTCGGCAAGGAAGGGCAGCAGCGCGTCGTCGGCCTCTCCGTGTAAGTCCACGGCGGCCCGTGTGCCCTCGATCGCCACGTACTCGGCAGACGGCAGCGGCGCGCAGCGCAGCCGCCCCTTGACGTCGAGTGGCAGGATGCGGTCGCCGCGGCATCGTGCAGGATCAGCGGCGGTACGTCCGCACTGCGAGAACGGTAGCCCTCTCCAATTATGACGTCAGTGGTGTATGCCGCCAGTGTAATAAGCGCAGATGGGGGACGCGTGTATGGCTTGGAAGACTGTCGTGGTCGAGCCGGCTCTTCGTGGCTTCACGGCCTGCGCCGCACTGATCGCGACACCCTGATTCAGGTCAGTCAAGCTGTCACTGCCCTTCAGAAGGAAGGTCCCGCGCTGGGCCGGCCTCTGGTGGATACGATCAAGGGCTCGGCGCTGTCGAACCTCAAGGAGCTCCGCCCTGGCTCGGCGGGGGCGACTGAAGTGCGGTTGTTGTTCGTGTTCGACCCGGACCGCCAGGCAGTGATCCTGGTGGGCGGCGACAAGGCGGGCAACTGGTCCGGCTGGTATCGCGTCGCGGTGCCCCAGGCAGAGCAGGCGTACGCGGAGCATCTGAAGCGAATCGATGGAGAGGACGGGGCACGATGACTGATCACCTCAAGGACCCGCAGGCCGTCTCCTGGGGAGACCTGGCCGAGGAATTCGCCTTCACCGATGCTGAAAGGGACCAGATTCAAAAGGGGGCGCAGGCGATGGTCCTGGCCTCCCGTGTGCACCGTCTTGCCGAGTTGCGGAAGCGGCAGCACACCACACAGGTCCAGGTCGCCGAAGCCATGGGTGTCACCCAGGCCCGCGTCTCACGCATCGAGAAGGGTCAACTGGAGCGCAGCGAGGTCGACACCCTCGCCGCCTACGTCAAGGCGCTCGGCGGCAAGTTGAAGATCGTCGCTGACTTCGGTGATGAGACCTATGTCCTTGGCTGACCCGTCGACGCGCTGCGACCCAGGTCGATGAGCGGTCCGGTGGACAGGCTCGCGCCTTGACGTCAGGGATGATGCTCCACCCCGGGACAAGGGGTGGAGCCACATCTCGTCGGTAAGGGACTCCGCTGTGCGAAGGTTCCATCCTCTTGGCTGAACTGGGCGGACGCGGCTGCTGCTGTGGTAAGCGTCCAACTCATCGACCCCCAGGGGCCATTGAGGGTCCACAAGGACAGGGACAGACCGACAAGCACTGCACAGGGCTGACACTGATCAGCACGTCTGACCTGCAAGAACGGCGTGAATCGGCAATGATCGACAAGGGCCGCCAAGATCCTCAAAGGACTCATAATCCGTCGGCCGTGGGTTCGAGTCCCACCCGCCCCACCATGCAGGCTCCTGACCTGCGAAAATGTAAATTTTCGGGTGTCGGAGCGTCAACTTTTCCTGAACGGAGTAGATCCGCTGCTCGTGAGTTTGGGGCCGGGGCCGTCTGCGTCGACTGACACTCGTCTGACCTGCACGAATGGGAGCAGGTGCGTAGCTGGCGAGACCTCGTCTGGTCCGCTGTGCTGCGACGGAGCCATGATTTGAGGCCATCCTGAGGCCGCCGGTATCGGGAATGCGTCCAGGAGGGGCTGCGCTCCGACCAGTCGTCTGCGTGTGTCTCCGGGTTCGATGTGGCGATCGTCTGGATCTGTGACCTCGCGAGGATCGCGTCTGGCGATCGCCGTAGGCGCCAAGGAACTGCCCCAAGAGGAAACGGCCCCGTGGGGACTCGCCCCCCTCGTGTAGTGCCGCATGGTCCTGGTGCGGCAGGTGGTCGGGCGGGTTGGCAGCGGGCTCCGTTCAGCTGATCGGACTACGGGCTGCCGGTAGCTGACCGTGTTCCGACGCCCGGTCACCGACCCTGTGACCCGCAGTCGCGGTCTTCGTCGATCCAGTGGCGGAACTTGGTGCGCTGGTAGCCGGTACGGTCCTCGTCATTGATCGGTAGTGCTTTGAGGGCGTCGAGTACGGGCATGGAGTTGGTGCGTGGGAATCCACGGGTGTGGCCGGACGTGCGTGACCCCGGCAGTGTCCAGGAGATCTGTGAGGCGTTCGGGTTTCGCTGCTGGGTCCAGTACATCTTCACCGGCGTGCTGCTCCGCACGCAGGCCTGCCCCGCTCGCCCGTGACTCACCGTGAGGACCTGATCCGCTCCGCTGTCAGGTGATGGGGAGGGCCTGTTCGGCCCAGATTGTTTTGCCGGTGTACGTCTGGCGGGTCCCCCAGCCCTGGGTGAGCTGGGCAACCAGGAGCAGGCCGCGGCCGCCTTCGTCGAAGGTGCGGGCGCGGCGCAGGTGGGGGGAGGTGTTGCTGGCGTCGGAGACCTCGCAGATGAGGTTGCGGTCGCGGATGAGCCGGAGCTCGATGGGGGCGCCGCCGTAGCGGATGGCGTTGGTGACGAGTTCGCTGACGACCAGTTCGGTGACGAAGGCGGCCTCGTCCAGGCCCCAGGTGGCCAGCTGCCGGCAGGTGTTCTTACGGGTCTCGGCGACCGCTGAGGGATCGGGCGGCACGTCCCAGGTGGCGACATGGGCTGCGTCCAGGGCGCGGGTGCGGGCTATCAGCAGCGCCACGTCGTCGGCGGGGCGGTCCGGGAGAAGCGTCTGGAGCACGGTGTCGCAGGTGCTCTCCAAGGACGAAGCCGGCCGGGCCAGCACCTCGCGCAGCGCGTCGAGGCCTTCGTCGATGTCGCGGCCACGGTCCTCGATGAGACCGTCGGTGTACAGCGCGAGGAGGCTGCCTTCGGGCAGTTCGATCTCGGTGACTTCGAAGGGCAGGCCGCCCAGCCCCAGCGGCGGGCCCGCGGGGACGTCGGGGAATTCCACGGCGCCGTCCGGGGTCGCCACCGCGGGTACGGGGTGACCCGCGCGAGCCAGGGTGCAGCGCCGGGAGACAGGGTCGTAGACGGCGTACAGGCAGGTCGCGCCGATGTCGCCGGTGGTGCCGGCTGCGCTTTCGGCCTCAGCGGACAGGTGGATGACCAGGTCGTCCAGGTGGGTCAGCAGCTCGTCGGGCGGGAGGTCGACATCGGCCAGGGTGCGCACGGCGGTGCGCAGCCGTCCCATGGTGGCCGAGGCCTGGATGCCGTGGCCGACGACGTCGCCGACGACGAGCGCCACCCGGGCGCCAGACAACGGGATCACGTCGAACCAGTCGCCGCCGACGCCGGCCTGCGTGCTGGCGGGCAGGTAACGGGAGGCGACATCGACGGCGGCCTGAGGGGGGAGCCGCTGTGGCAGGAGACTGCTCTGCAGGGTGAGGGAGGTGCGGCGCTCGCGGGTGTAGCGGCGGGCGTTGTCGATGCAGACGGCGGCCCTGGCGGTGATCTCCTCGCCCAGGAGCAGGTCGTCCTGCTCGAAGGGTTCCGGGCGCCGGTGGCGGGAGAAGGTGGCCACGCCGAGAGTGATGCCTCGGGCGCGCATCGGCACGGCCAGCACCGAGTGGAAGCCGTAGCGTCGCATCCGCTCGGCCCGGTCCGGGGTCTGGCTCGCCACCCGGTGCATCGAAGAAGCGGTCACGTTCTCGATCAGCGGCCGGCCGGTGGTCAGGCACCTGGCCGCAGTCGAATCGTCCGGGTACGCGGCCACCGTTCCGCGCCCCACCACGACCTCGGGGGAGCCCTCCAGGACGGACTGGTAGGCGACACGGCGCAGCATGACGGGGCTGGGCGGTGAGCCGGCGCGCGGGTCGTCGCCGCCTTCGATGGCGGGGAGCAGGTCGACGGTGACGAAGTCCGCGAGCTGGGGGATGGCCACGTCGGCGAGTTCCTGAGCGGTCCGGGCGAGGTCCAGAGTGCTGCCGATGCGGATGCTGGCTTCGTTGAGCAGGGCCAGACGTCCCCGGGCCAGGTGCTCCTCGGTCATGTCGTGTGCGGAGAGGAGCACTCCCCGTACCGTTCCCCCGGCGTCCCGCACAGGGGTGAGTGAAGTCGTCCAGATGCTCTCGCGCTCGTGGCCCGCCAGGTGCAGAATCTGCTGCAGATGCTGTTGTTCGCCGGTCTCCAGCGCCCGCCGCATGCACTGTTCCGTCCGGTCGCCCTCCGGGTCGACCACGATCTCCGACACGCGCAACCCCTGCATCGCCGCTTCGGGCAGGCCGATCACACGTTCCATGTCCGCGTTCGCGCGCCGCAGCCGCAGGCCGGTGTCGTAGAGCGCCGTCGTGGACGGGGACCGGGTGAACGCCCACATCACCAGTGTTTCGTTCTGGAGAGGCGACGACGGCCGGGCCAGCGGGGAGACCAGCAGCCACTCGCCGCCCCCGTTGTCCTCGCAGTCGGGCTCCCGGCGGTGGGCCAGCAGGTTCACCGCGAGGCGGTGGCCGTCCCGGTGCAGGAGAGTCGCCGTCCCGTTCCACCTCGGCAGCGTTTGCAGGGAGCGCAGCGTCTCGGCGGACGGCTCCCCGGCGAGCAGCGACGCCGCGGGCCGACCGATGACCTCCGCGGGCCGGTATCCGAGCAGCCGCCGTGCTCCCTCGCTCCACCCGGTCACGATGCCGTCCGGATCCACAGTGGCTCTGGCCGTGGCCGACTCGTCGATGAGGTCGTCCGGCCGGTACGCCGCCCGGTCGTCGTCGGCGGCTTCAGAACCCGTCATCACGTTCATCCGCCCTCACCTTGGTCTTTCCACCGTGCGTCCCGGCCCGGCCAGGAGCAACCGGGAGAGGGGTTGAACATATACGCTTTATAAAGGTATAGGCATAAAAAGGGGTATAAATGCATTGATGATGGAAAGGCGTGCCATGACTGTCACCGGCGAGGGAACGTGGCCGGACGCGACCGAATGGACTGGGAAGATCTACAGCGGCGGCTGGCGGCAGTCCGAGGGCGGGGCTCAGTCGGTGAACGAACCCGCCACGGGGGAGCGGCTGGCGGAGGTGGGTGTGGCGGCGCCCGCGGATGTCGCCCGGGCCGGGGCCCTGGCCGCCCGGGCTCAGCGGGCCTGGGCCGAGACGGCACCCCAGGAGCGCGCCGAGGTCCTGCTCCGCGCCGCTCGGGCGCTGCGCGACAACAGCGGGGCGATCCGCGAGTGGATCGTCAGGGAGTCCGGAGGCGTCCCGGCGAAGGGCGACTACGAGATCGCGGCCGGACTCAGCCAACTGGCGCAGGCCGTCGGGCTCGCGTCGCTGCCCCGCGGCGAGATCCTGAGCCCGTCGATGCCCGGTCAGGCCAGTTACGCATGGCGGGTACCGCTGGGGGTGGTCGGCGTCATCACCCCTTGGAACGCCCCCCTGCTGTTCGCCATGCGGGCCCTCGCGCCCGCGCTTGTGCTGGGCAACGCCGTCCTGCTCAAGCCCGATCCCCACACACCGGTGTCCGGCGGTGTCGTCGTGGCGCGGCTGTTCGAGGACGCCGAACTGCCCGAGGGGCTGCTCCACGTCCTGCCCGGAGGCCCGGGCACCGGTGAGGCGGTCGTGGCTGATCCCCACGTCGCCATGGTCGCGTTCACCGGCTCCACCGAGGCAGGACGGGCGGTCGCCCGTGCCGCGGGCGACGGGCTCAAGCAGGTGGCTCTGGAACTGGGCGGCAAGAACTCGATCGTCGTGCTCGACGACGCGGACGTCGACGCCGCCGCGGCAGCCGGGGCGATGAGTTCCTTCGGCTATCAGGGGCAGGCCTGCGTCGCCGCCGGACGTCATCTGGTGCACGCCGACCTCGTGGAGCCGTACACCGAGGCACTGATCGGGCAGGCCAAGGCGCTGCGGGTCGGCGACCCCCGAGAGAAGGGCGTGGCCCTCGGTCCCGTGATCAGCGAGCGCCAGGCCGCGAGGATCGAACGCATCGTGGACGAGAGCGTGGCCGCCGGGGCACGGGTGCTGGCCGGCGGACGCCGCGACGGGCTGTTCTACCCGCCCACCGTCCTGGACCACGTCGAGCGGACCATGCCCGCCTTCACCGAGGAGGTCTTTGGGCCCGTCGCCCCCGTCGTCGCGTTCCGTACCGACACGGAGGCTGTCGAGATCGCCAACGACACCGAATACGGCCTGACGGCGGCTGTGCACTCCCGTTCGGTGCCGCGGGCGGCGGCCATCGCCGAGCAGTTGCGCACCGGCATGGTGCACCTCAACGACGTCTCCACCAAGGATGCTGCGAACGCCCCCTTCGGCGGGATGGGAGCATCGGGCAACGGCTCCCGCGTCGGCGGCACCGCCAACCTGGAGCAGTTCACCCAGTGGCGCTGGATGACGGTGACCGAGGCGGTCTGATGCCTACGGTGCCGACCGCGTCCGCGCTGCAGACGTCTGCGCCCCGCGTTTTCAGCGCCGTCCGTTAACTCCCTCAAGAGTGGCGTCAACCTATGCTCGCCCCACCCGACAGTCGAGATACGCCCAGATCAGAGCGCCCAGGCGCCGATGCCGACGGCTACGACAGCCGCGATTCCCTCGTCCATGTGCGGATTCAGGCAGCACAGGCACTGTCTTGCGGGAGGTGGGCCATGTCGAAGGGGTGGCCGCAGACCAGGCTGGCGAGTTGAGATGCCGGCCTGCGAAACCCGGCCGCGAAACTCTGCCCGCGGGGGAGGGGCTCTGCGCGTTGGAACGGGAATCCGCTGCGGGCGGGTTCGATTCCCGTCCTTGAGCCGGCGTGATCGTCCTCTGCACCGTCAGTGCGATCCTGCCGGGCCTCATTGAGGCCGAGTTGGGGACACAAGGACAGGAACAGACTGACAAGGACTGAGGAGCACCCGCATGGATAACCCCGTCTGAACTGCGGAAACGTCATGGATGAGCGTTGATCGGCAAGGCCCGCCAAGATCCTCAAAGGACTCATGATCCGTCGGCCGTGGGTTCGAGTCCCACCCGCCCCACATCAGCACGGCTGTGACCTGAGGAAACGTTCAGTTTGTCCTGTCGGATCGTCAACTTGAAACGCGGCGAGGCGGGGGCGGGTGTCGGGCTCGGCTCACTCCGCCTGTTCGCGTCCGGCCAGCCGCACCTCTTCGTTGTCCAGGGCGGCCTGGAGGCGGCGCAGGACGGTGTCGTCGATGTGTCGTTCGTCGCGCAGGCGTACGACGGTTGCGCGTTTGTGGGCGATGAGGGCGAGGCGGAGGTCGGTGTAGTGGCGGTTGTGGAGCAGGGCGGAATCGCCGTCGGAGCCCGCGCCTCTGGCCCGTACGGTGGCCAGGTGGGCCTCGTGTTCCTGGCGCAGCCACTCCGTGACCTTCGGGGTGGTGCCCAGTTCGTCGGCGAGTTGCGGGAGTGCCTGGAGGGCTTCCTCGGTCGCGGTGGTGTCGGCGAGGACCTCTTCCTCGTCGACGGAGGTGTCGTGCGGCAGCCGGGCCCAGCGCACCACGCGCGGCAGCAGCAGTCCCTGCACCACGAGGGTCACCACGATGACGCCGGAGGTGACGAAGACGATGAAGTCACGGTCGGGGAAGGGAGCGCCGGAGTCGAGGGCCTCCGGCACCGAGAGCGCCACTGCGAGCGACACCGCGCCCCTGAAGCCCGCGAACCCGCTGACGACCCGGGCCCGGTGACTCATTCTCCGCAGCCGCTGCTGGGGACGCCGGTCGATGGCGCGGATCAGGTAGGCGGAGGAGAACAGGAACGCGAACCGGACGACGACCAGCACCACGCTGACCACTCCGATCGCGGTCAGGGCGTCCTGGAGGTCGGACCGGTTCAGGTGGCGCAGTGCGTACTGGAGTTCCACTCCGACCAGGACGAACAGGGTGCCGTTGATGATGAAGGTGAGCAGCGGCCAGAAGGCCAGGGCCTGACGCCGGTGCTCGGCGCGGATGAGGCTCGGAGCCACCTGGGCCATGATCAGCCCGCTCACGACGACCGCGAGGACGCCGGAGGCGTGGATGAACTCGGCGAGCAGATAGGCGGTGAACGGGGCCAGGATCATGACGAGGTTGCCCAGCAGGGGATCTTCCAGGCGGCGCCGCAGATTCATGTTGACCCAGGCGACCGCCACACCGACCGCCGCCCCTCCGCCGTAGGCCAGGAGGAACAGCGCGCCGACGTGCGGAAGGGTGAGGTGTTCCTCGCCGACGGTGATACCGACCGCCAGACCGAAGATGACCAGTGCGGTGCCGTCGTTGACGAGGCTTTCCGCGCGCAGCACGGTGACCTGACGGCGCGGCAGGGCGCGGGCCAGGACGCCCACCGCTGTCGCGTCGGTGGGCGCCACGGCCGCGCCCAGCGCCCAGGCCGGTCCCCACGGCAGTCCGAGCGCGTGTCCGGCGACCGCGACTGCGCCCGCGGTGAAGATCACCAGGACCGTGCTGAGCAGGGCGATTCCGCGCAGGTTCGTGCGGATCTCCCGCATGGACGTGGTGAGGCTCTCCCAGTACAGCAACACCGGCAGGAAGAGCAGCAGCACCACTTCCGGGGGAAGCTGCGTCTGGCGCACGGCGGGGACCAGCCCGACAAGGGCACCCACGACCAGCAGCACGACGGGCGGTGCGACGCCCAGGCGCTGAGCGACGTACTGGCCGACCAGCACGGCCACGCCCAGGAGTACGACGAGTTCGAGACCGATCATGGGGCTTGCTCCTGAGTCGGGCGGACGGCCGGCGGGAGTCCCGTGGCCGCCACCGGGCGCGTGTTGCTCATCTGGGCACCAGCTTCAGCGTCGTGGCGCGTGCGGCGACCATGGGATTGACGTACGCGCCGCCGAAGCGGCCGTACTTGGTGCGGTACGCGATGTCGATGCGGTCGTTGACGCCGGAGTCCGGCACCTCGACGAAAGTGACGTCCTTGTCGACGCCGCCGGAGTAAATGCTCCCCATGTGGCTCGTGCGGGCCGTGCGCCACCAGCCGCCGTCCGTACCCCGGAAGGAGCGGACGTACAGGTCGTCACCGTCGCGGACGACCCAGATCGGCACCGGACGGCGTGGGGTGGCGTCACGCCGGAGCGGTGACACCTCCAACTCGGCCGCTCCGCCGATGCGGTCGAGCTCGTCGCTCGTCCATGTCGGCGTCGGTGCGGCGGGAGCGGTGGTGAGGGGTTCACCGAGGTGGGTACGGGTGATGCCGAGCGAGTCCTCGAAGACGCGGTAGTCGGTGATCAGGCCGTCGGCGACGGTGAAACGCAGGATCATCTCGCTTTTGAGCACCTGTCCCGAGGGATGGAACCGGGAGGTGTACCGGCCCGGTACCAGGACCCGTCCGTCGGTCTCCACCATGGTTCGCAGCTCGAATGTGAGCGGTTCGACGTCGGCGAAGAACGCGGTGAGGGACTGCCGGATCTCCTCCGGGCCGGTGCGGCTCCCGGCCCAGGGGGTCAGCGCCGGGTCGCCCGGGATCGTCCACGTCACGTCGGGAGCGAAGTGGACGAGGATCCGCTCCAGGTCGCGGGTGCCGAAGGCGTCGAAGTACGCCTCGACGGTGGCGATCGCCTCGCTGGTCATGACTGGCGGTCCGTTCTGCTCGGTGGTTGCGGCGGTCGAACGGCCGCTGCTGCTCGGTGGTGCCGGTGG